>NZ_JAKLSP010000003.1:0-284372 GCF_022014505.1 Pseudomonas sp. PGPR40
ACCCATATCGAAAGAACCGAACTGCTCAAGCGACCCCGTAGCGGAATCCCGCGTCCAACTGGCGACGCCAAAGGAAGCCGTGTTCTTGTCTTGCTTGATCGCTGCCAAGTTATCTATCGAGGCTTGCTTGGCGGCCAACGCAGCATTGATCACCGCCAACAACGCATCGACCGCCGTCTTGGTGTACGCGTCGCCAATCCCGTAGCCGGCCAAGGTAATGGCGTTATTGGCTTTTTGTGACAGCAGCCAATCGGTCTCCGGCTTGGTGTAAGCATTCAAAATGCCATAGCCGGCCAAGGTGGTCGCCTTCAAAGCATAGTTTGCGCCGGAGGCCTGAATGGCCTGGAGCAGTTGCGTGGGGTCATTGGCATCAAGCTCTGGCAGATAAGCCAGGATAGCGTTGACCAACTCTTCTTGAACCATGTTCAGCCACTCCGCCTTGAGTGGCGTGGGGGCCACCCCGCCCGTTACGGTGCCGTAACGAAAGAGGCCTAGGGCCGCGACCAGATCGGTCCAGCTGGAAATTCTCTGCATGTTATACGTCCTCGATACCGGCCACAGCGGCCGGTATCACGTAATGAACGGCGTTCAACAGTTGGTCCACCGTGTCGACAATGCCGTCGACAACTTCTTGGCCAAAGCCCAGCACCACGTCGGTGTATTCCGGGGCGTCGCGTTGCAGCCGGCAATCCAGCGTGGCCGCCGCGTCGGTGCCATAGGTCTCAATGGGCACTGCGGCGATCCAGCTCCACGGCCAACCGGCCCCGTACAAGAAATCACCGACACTGGTCAGGCCCACTCGGGCCGGGCGGAACTCTTGAATCTCGACGGCGATATCCAGCTGCGTGCCAAGCTTTCGGTAATAACTCAGCTGCGGCGCACCAGTGGCGGTCAGCTTGTCGAGCACCGCTTGCCGGCGCTCGTCCAGGGTTTGCGAGCCGGGCATCGTGCACACATCCGGCAGGCCCAGATAGCCCTCCCAATACGGCAACAACGCCGTGGCCGTGGCCGGGTTCAACTCCAGCAACAACGCCTCGCCGTTGCCCTCGATCCGGGCCAATTCCGGGGCCAGGGCCGCCACGATCTGCGCCCAGTCCGGCTGTAATGCCGGATCAAACGCCGGACCCGGCGGTAACATCTGGCGCAATTGCTGCTGGTAATCCGTCTCGGTTAAACCCATGTGATTGCCCCCGGCACTGCCACCTCATTGGCCGCCATCACCACATCATTCGGCGGCACGCTCAAGGCATTGTCTGTTTCACCCGGGGTATTACTGATCGTCGCCCGAATACGGGAAATTTTCAGTGTTTGGTTCGGCCCGCCTTCATCCACAATCAGGCCTCGCAACGCTTGCGTGACCGCGGCGCGCAGAGCGGTGCCATCCGGTACCAGACGGACGCTGAAATCAATCACCCGCTCGATTGGGGCAATGGCATACACCTCGGAGGTAACAGGCCGCTTCTTGTCCAGATAGGCTTGGACCTCGGCGACCTGGGCCGGCGTGGGAATAATGCTTGGATCACCATCACGCACGAACGCTAGGCCAAACGTGCCCGGTCCCATCCAGCGCGGCAAGGCCCATGCCCGGGTGACGCCTGGCACCTCTAATGCCCACTCGACAAAGTCATCACCGTTGCCGACCTTGCTTGGGTTTTTGAAGGCCGCTTGAACCCGCGCGCGCAGCGCTTCAATGCCTTCCTTTTCGGCGCCGCCAACGATGCCATCCGCGCCAATGACTGCCGCCGAGTTGACACCCAGTACCGGCGTCACCGCCGTCAGGGTGCCGGCCTCGATGTTGCCCAGAGTGCCCACGTCTTCGGCCACCACTTGCAAGATGGCCGCACCATTCACCAGGGTGACAGCGTGCAGCACCACATAGCGTCGACCGTCCGGCAATTGATAGAGCTGGCCGGCGTCGACCAGAGCGCCGCTCGATCCCGTCACCGTTGCCAGGCCCTTGGCCGCCACGGCCGGTGTCGGACCTTCCTCCAAACGCCAATCGGCCCAGTGCAGCAGCATGGTTTCATCGCACGTCGCCGGGTTGGACTGGCGCGCGATCCAGTCTTGATAGCCGTACAGCTCGTAGGCCGTACCGCTCAACGCCCGCGCCGCCACCTTAGCATCCGCGCGGCGCAAGGCGTCCGGGGCATTGCGTTCAAAATCGGCCTCGGTGCGCTGGATCAGCGCCGGCAGCGTCGGAATCTCATACGCCATTGATCAGCTCCCAAGTGTCTGCAAAATTCAGTTCCAGCGTTTCACCGCTCTGCTCGGTCAGCATCACGCGCAGGTTCATCCGGTCGTTGCCTTGCCGCTCGGCCGTGACCGTCACAGCCGTGACAATCTGATCATCAAGCAGCCAGGCCAGCGCCTCTTCGGCGTAGTCCTGGGCGTCCTGCAGCGTCTGCGCGACCAGCGTGCGCCGCGACAACAACCACAGCCGCGAGCCGATCTGGTCGCCGGCCACCGTCGGCACGCAGTCGCCCCACCAGCCCTTACGGTCGCTGTCGTCCACCCGGTCATCCGGCCCGGCCCGGCGCCAGGTGAACAGGCTGATGGTCACCGAGCGGCGCAACAGATCTTCACGCGTCATGCCCCACCCCCGGCCGGCGGCCCGCTTTGCTCGGTGCCCTGTTTCACGCCGTTATGCAGGTGATTGATTTGGCTCACGTCGCCGGCGACCTGATCGCCATCCGATTCAATGCGGCCGGTCGTTTTGATCAGCGGCGTATCAAAGTTCACCGACTGCGTGGCCTTGATATTCAGGGTCACGGTTTCAATGTCGATAATCCGACCGCGTTTGAAATGAATGAAATCGCCTTCGTCGGTGTACAAGGCCACCTCGCCCGACTTGAGTCCCTGCAGGCGGAAGCGCCGATCCGCGACCACGATCACCACCGCGTGGCTGCGGTCGCCGCCGATGAAGCCAGCCAGTGCCTCGGCGCCTTCCAGGGGGCAGGCGGTGAAGCCATACGGCTCCAAGTGCTCCACGTTGTCTTTAACCTCACCGGCCAACAACCGCAGCTGCAGGCTTTGCAACTTGCTCGCCGAGTTGCCCAGGGCCACCAGGCCGCGCGCCAGAATGTTTCTCATGGTTTGTAATCCGCTGGAATGAGGTATTCGAAGTTGTCGCTTTTTTTGCCTTTCTTCAGTTTGCGTTTGGCCTGCGCGTCGTTCGGCTCTGGCAGGGAAGCCTCCGGCGGCGCCACGCTGATCTTCGCCGTGGTGCCCTGCTCGCCCAGCTCGTAACTGATTTCACTGATCAGCATGTCGCGGTCCAGGCCGATCAACCGGTCGACCACCCGCACAATCATGTTGTGCCGCCACAGCGCGCCGTTGCTTTGTCGCCAGCCCTGAATCACATAGTTAATGGTCAAGGCCTTACCGACCGCGTTGGCCCGCTCCCACTCGACCCGCTCGCGGGCCAGCGTTGGGGTGATTTGCCCGGATTGTTGAATGACCTTCACCCGCCTCCGGTTAATCCGTGGGTCGCTCAGGCGCGCTTCGACCTCGCTGGCCGCAGCGCCAAAACTGTCGTCGCTGCCGCTGCGTTGGCCCTTGCTGACGTATTCGGAAAACACGCCGGAGAAATCCAGTTCGGTATCGCCGGCCAGCAGGTTTTTACCCAGCTCCAGAATATCGACCGCACGCCCGGCGCTGCCCGGACGGGCAATCACCAGGCGCCCCTGGCCGTCGTCGGTGCTGAACAGCCGCGACAAGGTCAGCAGCCGGTCGATGCTTTCAAACGCGGTCTCGCCGGGCTCCAGCGTGTGGTCCTCGAGGCCCAAGGTCACCGCCGCATCGTTGACCACCTTGATCCCGTATTCGCCGGCAATCGCCGCGATGATCGTCTGCACGCTTTGCCCGCGCCATTGCCCGGGCTGATTGACTGCAGCGCAGTCGACCAGGTCCGCCGTGCGCGAGCGCCCGCCAATGCTCAGGGTCACCGACTTGTCGTCGTAACGAATCGGCGTTTTGTCCACATAACCGGTCAACAGCAGATCCGGGCCAATGCGCACCTCCACCGCTTCGCCTTGGCCAATCCGCACCGGAACCTCGCCACTGCCCGGCCAGATCCACGTCACGCCCAGGTTGAAATCCCGCGCCTGGCGTTCCAGTCCCGCGCCGATGCTGACGCTTTTCCAACCGGCGTAGTCGTGCCCACCCACGCTGAGGGTGACTTTGTTCAGCTCGTCCATGGTTAGGTTTTCGCGACTTGAAGTTCGGTGGCGGGCACAAAGCCCGGGTGACGCACGCGGTTGCGCGCAACGATTTCCCCGCTGCGCCGCGCATCGCCATACAGCGCATGAGCCAGCACCAGGGCTGACACGGTTTCAGCCGGGGCATACACGCGCAGCCCGACCCCACTGCGCGCCACTTCGGTCAAGTGCCGATCCAGGGCCACCCGCGCCTCGCTCAGCGCGCCGAAGTGGTCCGGCGGGCTTTCTCCCGCCACCGACCACACCGCCTCGCTGATCGCGTCACGCACCGCCAGCACGTCATCGGCCACCGGCACGGCCGTCTCGACCTCGGTACCGGCCGCGACCGTGGCCCCTTGCTGCGACAGCTGCACGTCCACCGCCGCCGGCGCACTGCCCCCCTGACTGACCGCGACCGGCACCTCGGCCATGTCCAGCAGCACATCCAGCAGCGCCGCATCTTGCACCAGGCCAATCACCGCGCTCTGAATCGTCGCCACCTGCGGGTCCGCCGGTACCGGCGCCGAAGCCTGCAGCGCGGACAACTCCACGGCCTTGCTGCGGCTACCGTTAAACGCACCGCCGGAGCCGTAGCCGCTGAAAGAACGCTCCAGGCCGCTGATCCCGGAAAGCAGACTGTCGGCGAACGCCCCCGGGCCATTCATCAGCGAGGACACCAGGCCGTTGAGATCGCTGCCCAAGGCGGTACCAGGACTGAGGAACTTCAGGGCAAAGCCCAGCGCCCCCGACACCGCCGAACGCACGGCACTGGTGCGTTGCCGCGCCAGATCCACCGGCGCCATGGCGGTGTTGAAGCGATCCTTGATCGAATCCACCAGGCTCGGTGCCTGGGCCGCCAGCGCCCGGCGGGTATTCGTCGACTGCACCGGGAATTCCAGCATGCCATCGATAAACACCAGGTTAAAACGCGCCATGCCCAGCTCATTGCGCGCATGTGACAGCTCGCATTCGCCGGCGGTAACGGTCAGGCGACCGAACCACGGGTGCACCAACTCACCGGGGCCAGGTTTGTCCAGCGCGGTCAGCAGCCGGTCACGTTGCGCCAGGAAGTCATCCCCGGCGACAAAGCCGGTGAACTTGTACTGCCGGGTACGCCGCCCGAGGTCTTCGACAAAGGGTTGATCGCGCTGCGGGAATTCATGCAACTGGGTCCGCCGCCCGACAGGCACGCTGTCGCTGTCCACCAGGAACGGCACCCCCCGAAAGGAGGCACCTTGTTTGCGGTCACGCCATTCACTCATTGCGGCTTACTCCCTGACAACGTGCGGTAGCCCACCTTCGGCGTGATCGACAGACCCGGCTGATTACTAGTCCCCGGATCGACCCGAAAGCCGGCCGGTGCATTCTCGAAACGCATCACCAGACCGCCTTCCAGCTGCGCCCGGTTATTCGCAGCGCCTTGCTGTAGCAGGGCGCCCGGCGCCGGCATGACCGGCGGGCGCAACAGCTGGCCCGGGGCGAGGCCGGCTTGGGTGAGGTTGCGTTCGGCCTGCTGATTCCGCGCCAGGCTCACTGCATTGGCTTGCAGGAACGCGCCGGTGCCGCCGCCGACGCCAGCATTGCGTTGGCGTTGCTCCTCGGCGTAACTGGCTACTTTCGCGGTGAGCCCGGCGCCGCCCTCTTCCAGCCCGAACACACTGAGGATCGGCTGCAAGTACGGTTTGACCCCATCCCACAGTTCTTTAAAAAAGGCGGTGATTGGCGACCAGTGTTTGATCAGCAGCCCGAGCGGCGACCAATCAAACACGCCCTTCATAAACTCCACAAAGGGTGTCGCCAGCGCCTTGATCAGCTCCCAGAGTGCAGTGAAGAACGGCCCGATCGTTTCCCAGTTGCCCACGATTAAACCCGCCGCCGCCGCGATAGCGACGGCAATGATGCCCACCGGTGTCGCCGCAAAGGCCACACCCAACACCCGGGTGGCCACGGTCGCGGCGTACACCCCAACGCGCAGCGCGGTGAAAGCAGCGCCGGCGATGGCCAGGCCCTTGACCAACTGCGGGTTGGCCTGGATCAGTTCGGCCGCCTGAGAAATCATCGGTCGCAGGCTATTCACTACGGCGTTGATCCCCGGCAGCAGGGCATTGCCAACTGCCCGCGCCACACTGGCTGCGGCGTTGCGCAACAGCTGCAGGTTATTGGCCGTGGTTTCCGCCCGCGAGGCGTACTCCGCATCCATCGAGCCGGCGTATTTCGAGGCGTCGCCGACTTTCTGCAAGTTGCTCTCGAGCAACTCCAGATTGGTCAGCAGCGGCGTAATCGCCGAGATTGATTCACTACCGAATAAATTGGTGAGCAACGCTGGGCGCTTGGCTTTATCGACCTGCGAAATACGCTTGAGCAGATCCAGCATTGTCCCCTGGGCATCCTTTTGCATCGCCACAGCAACGCTTTTGGAGTCCAGCCGTAACGCCTTGTAGGCCTCCGTTTGGCTCTTGGTCGCCGCCGAGCCCTTCGTCATTGCCAGCATGAAGTTCTTGATGCCAGTGGCGGCGACATCTTGCTTCACGCCGACACCGGCCATGGTCGCGCCCAACGCGGCGATCTGACCCGACGAAAGACCTGCGACCTCACCCAGCGACCCGACCTCCGTGACGATGGCGGAAATCTGCTTGGTGTTGGCCGGGCCGGTGTTGCCCAGGTAGTTGATCCTATCCGCCAAGCCGACCACATCGGTTTGAGTCATTTTGAACGCAGTGCGCCACCTCGCCATCATGCTGCCGCTTTCGTCGGCGCTCTGGTCGAAGGCAATGCCCATCTTCACCGCGGCCTCGGCGAAGCCCAGCAGCTCCTCCCGGGCAATGCCCGACTGGCCGCCGGCGGCGACAATTTTGGCAATGTCGTTGGCGGCCATGGGCAGCCGGTCAGACATTTTGCCGATGTCCTCACCCATTTCTTTGAACTGCGCCGGGGTGTCAAAATTGACCACCTTCTTGACGTCTGCCATGACCGACTCGAACTGAATCGCCGCCGCGGCCCCGGCAATGAACGGGGCCGCCAAGGCCCCGCCGGTGACAACGTCGCTAAAGCCGATCTTGCCCAGCCCGGTGCGCTCCAGCCCTTTGCGAAAGCCGGCGACGTTCTTCCGAATACCGGCCAGGGTCGGTGACAGCTTATCGACGCCGGTGATCAGCGCCTTGAGTTGAAACTTATCGGCCATACCCTACCCCTGCTGAACTTGATTAATGCGTTGGGCGTTCGCCAGCGATTCGGCGAACGTATCCAGCGGCAGCACCATCATTTGTTCGGGTCCGACTTTCCAAAAAAAGGCCAGGTCATAGGCCACGGCAATCAGGCCACTGACTTTTTCGATGCCGCAGTCATGAAAAAACCCGCGATGGCCCAGCCCAAGTTGTTCAGGTCGGAAAGGTCGAGCTGGTTGACCGATGGCCCCGGAATCGCCGCACAGATGGCGATGTATTTGGCCACCACGTCCATGTCGAGCGACACCGCTTCGTCCTTGTCGATCTTGTACGGCAGCGCCTTGATCTCGCGGACCTCGGCCACCGTCGGCCGGCGCAGAGTCAGCTCCAGCACCTGCTCGTCATGCGCCTGAATCGGCGCGGCCAGTTTGTGTACGCTCACCTGACTCATTGGAACCCCCCTTTGTTGCCATCCCATTGGATGTCGATGGTGCCGTCGTCGCCCTTGGAGGCCGGCTCGCCCACCACAAACCCACCCGCCAGCACGTACACCCGGCCGTTCTTGAACTCGACGGTGACCGTCTGGTCGGTGGCTTCCATGAGTTGCTTGATCGGCAGGTCCGGCGCATCGATCACAGTGGCCTTCACATACGGCACCAGGTCCTCTTCCTTGAAACAGCCCGGCGCCACCGACTCGCGCTTTTTGTCGCTCAGCGGCACTTCCACACCACCGGTGACGGTGAACTGAACGCCGTCTGCCTTGATGTAGACGGTGCCCGCAACTTTCTGGCCCATGGCCTCTCTCCTATAAAAAAGCCCGCACGCGGCGGGCTATGAACATTGGCTGGATCACACGGCGTATTGCAGACGGAACTGGTACTGCAGCGCGAAGATCCGCAGCTGATTGACCAGGTCCGGCGGGTACAGCACGTTGAGCCGATTCGGGTTGGTGCCGGAGCGCTCGACGATCAGGTTGGCCGCAAAGGCTTCGGCGTTTTCGACAATGCCCAGCTGCTCCAGCGCGTAGTAGCCGGCGATCATTTCGGCGCGAATCACGTTCGGCGTGACGATGGCCTGGCCGGCGCCAAAGCGCGTGCCGTCATTGGCCAACTTGTGTCGACCGTACTTGCTGGTGACCCGCGACTTCAGGTAGCCGATCACAAACGCTGACTGGTGCAACGTCTCGCTGTCCAGGTAGGAATCATCCGCCTGGCCGAAGGCATTGAACTGGTAGCTGGTGATCGCCCGCTCGATGCGCTGCGAACCGCCGCCGAAGTAGGCCGTGGCAATGCCGCGGTTCAATAACGACTGCCGCTCGGTCAAGGTGAAGCGTGCGCCGGCCGGGGCCGGGGTGATGCCTGATAGCTCACCGGTTTGCGTCGGCCGCGCCGGATCGGCCGAGATGAACACCGCCGTGCGCGCCGCATAGGCGGCGGCCACGTTCCACACCGGATCGGGGCAGCTGACCTCAAACCCGTGAATCGTCGCATGCTGATCGTTGCGCGAAGCGCTCAACGCCACCAATTCACCGAGGGTGCCGCGCTGGGCGGTGTAGACATGCCCATAAAGTTGTTTGGCCCAGCTCCAGCGACCGCTGGAGTCGTCCATGAAAGCCTTCCAGGCATCCAACGAGGTGGCATCGGCCCACGGCGCACAGATGAACTCGAACGGCTCGTCGCCGAGACTGGCCAAGGCCACCGCAACGTCAGGTGTCCCCACACCGCCGGTCATCGGTGCCACTACCACCGTCAGCCCGGCCGGCGTGGACTCGCCGTTGTTACGGCCCAAGCGATTGAGGTGCAGCGCCAGGTCGTTGCCGCTCAGGCCCGACCACTTGCAGGTCAGCGTCACCACACCGACGGCTGCCACCGCCGTCACCGCCAGCCCGGCGGCATTCACCGCCGCCGCCAACGCCACAGCCGCCGCCGTCGGGGTCGCGCCCTTGGCCACGGTCGCACGCACACGGCTGCCACCGACGTACAGGTTCAGCTCGCCACCGGCGGTGGCCGTGCCGGTGATGGTCACGGTGCCGGACGCCTTGACGCCGACGCCCTTAAGCGGCAGGCACCAGACCTCACCCGCTGGATCGCTACGGCACCAGGTGTCGTACATCTGCGCCAGCATCGAGCCGATGCCGCCGATGCTCTTGGCCAGGCCCAGGCTCGACACCAGCGTCAGTTGGCCAATTTCCGCCGCAGTGGCGTCGTCGTTGACCTGTGCCACGATCAGCCGCGGCATGCTCGACCCACCGCTGTTGGCTTGCGAATTGTCGACCTCGGCGTAAAACAGCGGCACGCGCAAATCGCTGGGGATGGTGTTAAAGCTGATCGCCATTATTCAGTGCTCCCTGGTTCGGACAAAGCCGGGGTTTTAGGGATGGTTTTGGCCTTCTTCGGCGCGTCGAGGGTGACGTCCAGATCCTGCAGGCGGCGCAGCCAATAGGCGTCACGCGGGACTTCACGCCCCTCCGCGGGCAAGTCGCCGCCAGCTTCAGGGTCGGGCACCACCCGGCCCGCGGCCGGGTACACAGTCATGCGGCTCATGGAGAGTCCTCAGTGGGTTGCGGTAGTTCAACGGAGAAAGTCGCCTCGACCCGGCCATCGGGGCCAGGCCGCTGCAGGTTGGGGTCAGCGGGATCAATGAAGTCGACGTTGAAATCGACGCCTTCCAGCGCCGAAAGCCCATCAAGCTCAAACTCCTCCCAAGTTTCGGCAGGGTCAGACGCCCGGTTTCGGCCCAGCTGAAACGCAGCTTCAAAGCTGAAGCGGTACACAACACGAGCCCGGTTGATAAAGACCAAGCTGCCACCGCCGTACTCGATCGGGTCGTACTCGGTGCCGGGCTTCCAGCCCACTAACGCCTTCCATAGGCCACCCCGCAAATCGTGCAGCAGATCTGCTGCCTCTTGGCCGCGCTCATCGGTGCTGTCGAGCACCAGGATCACGTCAAACAAATCGGTGATGTCTTGGCGGACTCCGTTCTGTAGGTCGTTACCGGCAGCGTCATCACCGGCGGCGATCACGTATGCCGACGGATGGCTCAGCTTTGCGCTATTGGCTACGGCGTCCCAATCGATACCAGCAGACACACGGCCGGAAAAGGCAGGACAGTACGCACGCAGGTGCGCGACGATCAGACTGATTTTCATCTTTGTTCCAGGGATAGAAGCGCCAGCAGCTGCTGGCGGAGATCAGCTCAGAGCCGCGGCGAACGCCGCAGAGAGAATGGCTTGAACGTCTGCTTTGGAGTCCTGCAATGCATCGGCCATGTAGTTGTCACGGGGCGTGATACGCCACTCACCGGCAGCCCGCTCAGCAACGAGTCGAGCGCGGGCACCAGCGGCGCGACGATTTTTCCGCCCCTTGCCCTTACCGGGTGCCAGCTTCCCAGGACGACGGCCTTTCTTCACACCGTAGTGCAAATAGGCTGGATAAAACTCTGGCATGGCACTGGTCTTGCGCGGGGCAACCCTGACCAGGAAACCCGATCGCGACACCTTGAAAGAGATCGACTCCAAGGTCGCCCCGGTGCGATTGACCGGGTAGCCCTCTTCACCACGTGCAAGAGCCAGGTTCATCTGGGCCTTTTGCATCACTAGGCGCCCGGCTTTGCGCATGCCTGCACGAATTTTCTTCTTGTCGAAGATATCTCGCGGCAGGTTGTCGTAGCCCTCGAAATGCAAGTAACCGTCAACAGAAGCTGAGTTAGCCATAGATCCCTCCCCCGGCTTGCTCCGGTCCTAACTCTTCAACCTCAAGCAGGGTAAACCGACGATTACCGTTCATGTCCGCGACCCTGCGAACACGATAAATCGTGGCACCGTGCACAACTTCGTGCGATTCGTTCATGCCCTTCAGATAGTAGAAGGTCACCCGATGGCTGATCTTCACATCGGTCTGGACACCGTTCGCGTAAACAGCGGTACCGACCGGCTCAATCTTTGCCCATCGTTTTTTCTGATCGGTGAACAACGAGTCAAGCCCCTGATCCAGCGCCGGGATGTCGGTTCTCAACCTTAGAGTGATACGCCGGTCCAACTCCCCCGCACTCGGTTCGCGCATGGCCATATTCAGAACCTCGGGGGGACGGTGATCTCTGCCACCAGGTGATCTAAAAATGCCGACGGCAGTTCGGCCAACGCCTGACCCACCAAGAACATTTCCGGGTGACGGTAGATTGTCGCTGCCGCCATTAGCAGCCAGTTGCGGACACCAGGGTGAAGTTCAAGATCGAGCCCGGCCTTGTAGCGGATCCGAAGCCGACCACCGGGGCGAGATGCTGGGAAGAACAGAAAGCTTTCCCGCTGGTCCTGCCGCAACTCGAATGGTCCGGCCTGCTCGGTCCATGTTCCGTCTGGCTGCTGCGAAAAAACCGAGACAACCTCATTGGCCTGCCCAACATCCAAGGCATGCCCGCTCTGCCGATCGGCTGGCCATTCTTCTTCGTAAACGGCACCACGAATCGAAGCACCTGTTTTCGACTCGCACTGGGTGGTAACACCGGGAATGATGATCTGTTCAATCAGCGCCGGCTCCATATCCTCCGGCTCAACCCGACACTGGAAAGCCACCTGTTCCAGTGTCAGGACCGGGTCGCCGAAGTACTCGATTCGACGGGCCATGGCTTACGGCTTCGCTTCGTCATCGGTACCTGTATTACCTTCGCCGCCATCAGCACCGTTCGACGTTGCGCCTGCCGCCTCTGCGGGCGAGCTAGCCGCGCCCGCTTCACCAACATTTTTTGCACTACTGGTTTTCGCCGTTGCAGTCTTACCGGCTTTTGGTTTTTCGTAGACTTCAGCAAAGCCCTTGGATTTCAGGCCTTCAACAACCTCTTCGTCAAACCCAGCCAACTCGTCTGCCGAGTAACCACGCCAGGCTTTCAGAAACCGCACCACAACTTTATCGCTCATCGTTTCGACCTCAGAGATGCAAAGCCCCGCCGAAGCGGGGCAAAGGGATTACATGCCGGCGCCCCACTTCACAGCGACGGCGATCACAATGCACTCCACGTGGCGTGGCCCGAAGTCGTGCTTGGCGATTACCTTGACCAGAGTCTGGTCACGCTGGAAGGCGCTGACCATGTTGCCCTCGGAGTCCTTATACGAAGCCTCGTTGCTGAACGAGATCGTCAGGTCCATGTCTTCGCCGATCATCATGTCTGCGAAGTTGACGAAGTAGAATTCGGTCTCGTTACCGCCGGCGCCGAGGTTGACCGGGATCTGGTTGCTAAGACCAACCGGGTAACCCTTGAACAGACCCTGTTCAATTTCCGGATAGGCTTTGTTGCCGTTGCCATCACGCAGCGATTGCAACCAGCGAAACACGCGCGGATGCATCAACCAACCGCAGTCCTTCATCATCACATTGGCCGTTTCGATGCGAAGCATCATGCCGCCGCAGAACAGGTCGATTTTTTCCAGGGTGATGTCAGCAGTGTCGGGAGCGGGCAACACGTTGAACGCCTGCGCCCAATAGCGCATGCCCTTGGGCAGCGTGCCGCTACCATCTGCACGAATGAAGTGCAGGTCTTCCGAGAGCCCCATCGACACTGCCAGATCGTTCACAACAATGTCGTCAATGCGTGGACTGATACCGGCATTGGCAATCAGGTCATTCGAGATAGGCACAATCGCTGCTGCTTTTTTCGCGGAAAGCTTCGTGTCAGCGAACGTCATGCCGGTGATCGGGATATCGGTTTCGGTACCGATGTAGGTCACGATGGTGTTGCCGGTGATTCGCGGCATGGTCAAGTTGCCATTGTTCAATGGCAGACTCCGGGTACCCATCTTGCGCACAACCGACATTGGGCGCAGAGCTTCAATGATTTCGGTTGCAAAGTTTTGAGGAACCAACACACCACCGGCACCCGGCGTCACGGTGCTCAAAGCCATGGCAACATCGGTGGAATAACCACCTTGCTCTGCCATTTGAGCAGCCTGCTGCTGATTGCCACCGGCAGCGGCCAGCAACCGAACCATCTGAGCCATGCGCACACCTGGCGAATCAGCTGGACCCGAACCGGAAATATAACCTGGTGGTGGACCGGTGCGGCCTTGCGCCGACTCACTGACCGGTACCGCACTGGCGGCGGCCATTCGCTCAGCCTGTTCGGCGCGGCTGATTTTATCAGTCAGCGCATTGAACTGAGCTTCCAGACTGGTGAATTGAGTCAGTTGCTCAGCCGACAGGGTTTCACCGCCAGACTCAAGCTTTGCCAGAGCCTGAAGCGACTCATTGAGTTTGGCGCGTTCGCTACGCAATTGAAGTACAAGGGACATGGTGCCTCCTGGGCATTAAAAAACCCGCACGAGGCGGGCTTCGAACGACTGCCGCGAACGCGGTCAGATCTTGGTTTGAAAATCCATTGCAGCTGCACGGACCGAAAGACGGCCTTGCTGCCGGATGGCTCGACTCTGTGCCACCGAGTTGGATAAATCATCGACGGCTTGTTGGGGGCTTTGCATGCGATCGGCGAGGCCCGCCGCGATGCCGGCCTGCCCTCGGTACAAGCCCGCCTCAGTGGCAATGACCTGCTTTACCGAGAGCCCGCGGTAATCGGCAATCGCATTGACGAAGAGCTGATAGCTCTCCTGCACGACGTCGTTGAGGTACTTGAGCGACTGGTCACTCAAAGGTTCGTGAGGGCTGAGGTCGTTTTTGTGAGCGCCGGCAAACACAGTAGTCACCTTGACGCCCATCCCTTCCTCTTGCTTGGATCGATCCATGTGACTGGCGATGACTCCGATGGAGCCGACACCACTGGTCTGGCTCACCACCAGTTCGCTACAGGCCGCGCCGATCAGGTAGCCGCCGCTGTAGGCCATAAAGTTGACGATGCCGGTGATGGGCTTCTGCTGCGCCATGGCGCGAATGTCGGCCGCCAGCTCGAATGCGCCGACAGCGGAACCGCCGGGGCTGTCGATGTCCAACACGATGCGCTCGACCATCGGATCCGCGACAGCGTTGCGAATCTGAGCCCGCAGCGTTTCATAGCTGGTCATCGTCTCGCACATGCTGACGTGGCTGCCGCGACTGACCAACACGCCGCTAACCGGAATCACTTCGATACCGGTGCGGGCAATGGATGTGCGGCGTTCTTCTTCGCGCTGGGCGATGCGGTCCAGGCCATCATCCGACCAAAGACCGGCGCCTGCTACAGCCCCGATGTTGACGATGTTCAAGCTCATTGCCTGGTTGGCCCAGCGAACGCCGAGGTCCAACATGTCAGGCGTCACTAACAGCGGCTGATTGAACAGCAGGCTGGAAGCTCGCAGATAGTGTTTCATTGCGCCAACATCCTCTCAATTTCAGCGTGCCGCAGTTCGAGCTGCGCTCGCACGTTGGGGTTAGTCAGATCAGGAGCACCCTTGCCGGCGTCCACCATGTTCAGCGGTTGCAGGTAAATCTCACCGCCCGGTACCGGAGGCATGTTCTCCAGCCGGCGGATGTCGTTGACGCTGAGCCAGCCCCACTGGCGCCCGATGGCGTAGGCCTCATACCGACTTTTCTGGTCGCCCCGCAGCAGGCCAGACAAGTTGAATTCGATGAAGTACTCACGCCGGTCAGCGGGCAATAGAAAGTCGCGCATCATCGACTGCTCGTGACGCTTGACCCAAGGCAACAACGCGAACACCACGAACTGAATCATCAGCTGCTCAAGCGTGTTGTAGTTGGACTTCTCCAGGTCGTTGACCATGGGCAGTGGGATCTTGTAAATGCGGGCGATGTCGGTACCGGTGGTTTTGAGAATCCCCAGCACTTCGGCATCGACGTTGTTCATGGAGACGGGCTTGAAGGTCATGCCCTCCTGCAGCAGCGCAACCTTCTTGGCGTTGTCCATGCCGCCAAACTTTTGCCCCCACTGATCGACAATCTTGTCGATGCTGCCTTGATCCTTGATCGCCGGGGCCTCACGCGGCCGCTCGATCACACCGGAGACGGTCACACCGTTGGCGAAGCTTTTACCCGTGTATTGCCGCACCGCCTGAGCCAACCCCAACGATTCGGCATGGACCTCTATCGGCGACAGCCCTACGTAATGGTTGGTGCTGAACCACCGTACGTGGTGGATCATGCGCATCGGCAGAGCTTCGCCACCGCTGATCCGGTAGTACGGCAGCATGTCCCCGCCCTTCAGTACCTGCACCTTGTCGTTGCACAACGGCCAGAGCGCCGCCACGTTTCCATCATCCCGACGGTCAATGAAGCTGTAAGCGTTACCCCGCAAACCAGCAGCACCTTGCGTGCACTCCCGGTATTCATAAGGCGTCTGAAATCCGTTTGGCTGGTACCGAAGGACGTCATACGCCGGATGGTTGATGGCCGCTTCGCGCTGGCCTTTGTCCAGCCGGCGGTACATCTCGCAAGGCAGTTGTCCCATGGTCTCGGCCAGGAGCGTGACGCAGTTTTGCAGGATCGGCAGGCCCAACGCCGACTCCGGCGTGACCCTCACGCCCGTGCTGTTGCGGCCGCCACCCAGAAGACCACGCCAAAAGCCGCCACCCGTGTCTGTCAGATTGCCGCGCCCCTCGCCGAGCACGCTTGAAAAGAACATGCTCAACCTCCTTGGGGTTTGGATTTGGCTTTCAGTGCGGCGGATGCGCGATCGGCAAGGAATGACCAGGCCATCAAGCCGAGGCCTGCGACTATGCAGGCAACCGGCGTACTGATCATTGCCACGCCGCACACCAGCAGACCGAAGCCCAGCAGACCGGCCAGCCATGAAAGGATGACCAATTTCATATACCCGCCCCTTCGTCGTAGATGGATTTGCCACTCGGCCCCGCAGCCTTACTGCTGATTCCGACGGCCATGATGGATGCGACGATGCCGTCGATCCGACCGGTCGCCTTGGCCTTGTCGGCCTTTCGGTTATTGGCTGGATCGGAGACGATCACCGCGTTGCCGGCGCACCAGGTCATTACCGGGTTGCCGTCGTGACGCAGGGTTTCAACTGTCTCGCTTTCAATGACCTCCCAGTCAGCGGGATCAAGAGCGATTACGTCCTGCTCAGGAGCCAGCCCCAGCAGGCGGCGCTCAAACTCATCTACCGCTGGCCCCATGTCCTTGTAGCCCTGGCCGAAGCCCACCATTTCCGGCAGCGAGATGTCGTATTCGGACATCAGCTGCAACAGGTCTTCAATGCGCCACCGGTCATAGGCGATGCGCTCGACGTCGAAATACGCACAGATCGTGACCAGGCGACGCAGCACATGCAGCTTGCTGATGGCCCGGCCCGGGGTCGTTTCAAGGTGCCCATCTTTAACCCACATGGCGTAGGGCACCTTGTCGCGGTCCTCCCGCCCTTGCAGGTCGTCGTCCGGGATCCAGAAGTACGGCAACAGCCGCCAGTGCGGATCGTGTGGGGCAGGCCAGAAGATCAGGACGAATGCGGTCAAGTCCGTGGTGCTGGCAAGATCGAGTCCGCCGACACATCGGCGGTTCCGGAGTAGCCGCATTGGCACACGTTCTTCGGCCTGCTTCCAAACACCCCAAGAAATCCACGGGGCATCGGCTTGCGTCCACTCGCAGAAGTTGAGACGGCGCACCACCGACTCCTGAGCCGGCAACCCTCGGGCCGACTGGACCTGCTCACGCAAGTACTTACGACCGGGGATGCCATCGCTTTGCCCTTCGGCGATGTAGTCCAGCGAGGGGTTGACCTTGGGCCAGCAGGCTTCGTCCTTGAATGGGTCATCACCTTCATCCAGCGAGCAGATGAACGCGAAGAAACTGTCGTCATCTTCAATGGCCGCGCAGATCCGCACGCCCAGATCGTGGTACTGACCGCAGACCGTCTTCTTGTCGGAACCGCTGTTGGTGATCATCACCACCATGGCTTTGCGGCGGTTCTTGGTACCGGCGCGCATCATGTTCACAGTGGCCGCGCTCTTGTGCTCGTGCACCTCATCGAGCAACCCAATGTGGGGCCGTGGGCCGGACTTGCCTTCGTCGGCACTGATCGGCCTGAAGAAGGAATTGGTGCTCGGATAGAACAGGTTCCAGACCTTTTCGTCGCGCCCCGACTGCACGAGCCGGGAGCGAAGTTTTTCCGACATGTCCACCATCGACACGGCATCGCGAAACAAGATCATCGCCTGATCGCGCTTGGTGGCCGCCGCATAAATTTCAGCGCGCTGTTCACCGTCGGCAACCAACCCGTAAAGGCCGATCCCACCAACCAATGGGCTTTTACCAGAGCCCTTGCCAGTCTCGATGTAGCCCAGTCGGAAACGCCGATAACCGTCAACGGTCATCCAGCCAAACAAACTTCCGACCACAAATGCCTGCCAGGGTGCGAGCAGGAAAGGCATGCCTTCGTAATCACCTCCGTTGAGGCAAAGCACATCTTCGAAAAAGCCGATCGCACGATTGGCTTTTTCCAGATCCCAAACCAAACCGCGAGCCGGTCCGTGTTCGAGGTCCCGCAAATGACGTTTAGAAGCGTTTCGAACGTTGGGACCGGCGACAATTTCGCCGGCCAATACAGCATGGGCAAAGGAGGTGACGCGATCGTCAACTGAAGTATTTGTCTGCGGCGTCTCGTTGCTCATTGGGGAATAGCTCACCTTGCGGCGCCGGCATGGTTTTCAGATTGCGCCGGGACATTGGCGACAGGCCAAACTGAGCGCCGGCGGCGTTGGCGCGCTTTTCGGCGTCGTTCGCCAGCTGGCGGAGGACGTGCATTTGCTGCGCGCCGGTTTTGAAGGTCTGGATATCGCCACCCAATTCGTCATCGGATGCAGCGTTGCGCTTGGTGATCAGCCGCTGGTAGCGGCGCCAATCAGCGGCGGCCTGGCAATAAGTCGCCAGCGCCATCGAATCCAGGTTCGAAACGATACCGAGGGCGATCAGTGCGGGAACCAACTGTTCCCATTCAGCAATCGCCTCTGTCGACAGGACGTCTGGCATCGGCGGTGCCCCGACGGGGACCGCCGGCGAAGTGGCTTCGGCCAGCAGGTCACCGAGATTTTCCCGGCCCCGATTTCCCTGCAAAAGTTTGAGCACCGCTGGTTTTCCAGGGCGACCCGAGTTTCCGTTTCCGGCCATAAATACCCCTGCCTATTGATACCCCCCTCCCCTCATTTTTCCCGACTTTGCGAAGAGAGGGGGGCGAGCGGTCTAGAACGAAGTCCGAAAGAAGTTTTTCACCCCCCCTACCCTCGGGGTGGTGCATTTTTTTGGTGCACCGAAGGGTGCCGATCACCGATTCCAGTGGTGGCCCGGATCGACTGGTCTGCCGTCTGCCTGACAGCCAGGGAGCCGGCCGCTCTTCTCCATCCGTTGCTTGGTCGAGTCGTGGCAGAACTTGCACAGGCTCGCCCAGTTCTTCGGGTTCCAGAACAGCTTCCATGCCGCCTTGATACGAACCGGATCACCACTGTCCTTGGCGTCCTTCAGCTTGGGTGCGGTCTTGTGGTCGACAATGGTCGCAGCGACTGGCCGTTGATCAGTCGAGCACATGGTGCAATAGGGAAACTGACTTAGGTGCCCATCACGGGACTTCTGCCACTTGTATCCATAACCCCGCTCTGTGCTACTGCCCCGCCGATCACTGCTCATGCTGACTGCTCGGCGGGACCTCGCACAGGCCGGCCTTCTTCGCCAGCCAACGAGCGTACAACCCGCTGGCTACATCGGCACCGAGGCAAGCCACGACGCTGCCGATCGCGGCAGCCGTCATCAGGCTACAGCTCAAGGCAGTGGCAAGCATTACCGTCGCCAGACCAAACACTGCCGAAGCGCCGAAGCGCAACAGCACCCGTTTGATCAACACCGGCACAGCCATCCCTGCCGCATCAGCGCGCCACATCTCCCCAGTTAAACCTGCAAGCGCCACCAGAATCAGCAGCCAGGTAGGAAGATCGGCCAGCGACTGCTGCACCTCCTGTTCAGTCGACATGCGTTGCCTCCTCGGCGACGGAAGAAAAGCCCTACTGTCTCGGGCAAGACTGGCGGCTCGCATCAGGGCCGGCAGCAAAATGAAAACCCCGCCGAAGCGGGGTTAGGTGACCGGCTCAGGGAGGGCCGGGTGAAGCTGCACAGCACGTGCGAGGTAAGCGCCAAGGCGCAAATTTCATATCGTGGTGACTTTTTACCCCCTGAGTACGGAACCGAAAAGGGGGCACTTTCGGTTATCCGGCTCGATGCAACTTTGACGCAACTTTGAGGAGACTTTGAGGCAAAACGCCCCGACCAGCGGTAAGCCACTTACGGGCATCGGCACGCTCGGTCAACACTTCCAACAGCCGCTCATGCAGCCGGTGCACCTGGTCGTAGTAAGTCTGTTTCGCTCTCGACTCCAACCCCAGCAGATGCAACTGCATAAGCCAGGTCGGCGCCGGATCATCGCCATAACGCAAGGCTGCCAACCGCTGCAACCGCTCACCGCGCTCATCCTGCCGAGCAATCTCCGACAGCGCGGCGGTAATCTCTTGAGCAACACCATCAGGACCAGCTCCAGCACCGAGGATGATCCGCGAGCCAGGCGTGCCGCGAGGTGCACATCCGCCCCACTCCATGATCGTTGCCATCGGGCTGCCCATGCCGCCGCTTTCGCCATTGAGACGGCATTGTTCGCCCCAGTGCTTCAGCAGTACTTCCATTGCCTCAATCATCGCCCTTCCCCCCGAAAAACCGAACCCAACACAGAAAACCCGCAACCCAACACAAACCCAACACAAATAAATCCTTTTAAAATCAATACCCTTATCAACTTTGAGTTGAGTGTGTTGGGTTTGTTGGGTTTCTTGTTCCTCGCATAAGAAAAAAATCCCGCCCTTCTTTTCGGTGCATTTAACGTCACGTATGCGCGTGCGCGACGACAAACCCAACACACCCGGCACAACTGCCGGAAAGCCGCACAAATAAAGGTCCGGAATTGTGTGGGGTACCAAAAACCAACCCGACACACACCCGACACACCCAACACACTTTTAGGCGCACTCATGCTGCTGCCGCCTTGACGTGTTCCCAGTTGTCCACGTTCCAGCCGGCCAACTTCGCCTGGGCACGCCAGTTGGTGACCGTCTTGCCCAGATCGGCCGCCTTCAGTGATGGGGGCTGGGAAGCACCGGGGTCGTTCGGAAAGAAGAACGCACCAAACCGCCTGTTGCTGCCTTCGGTCCAGGGGATAGATCGGGTCTTGTCCACTTCCGAACCGATAAACAGCGAGAACTTCGTCTGGCTCATCACGTGCTCTTTGTTGCGGTGACACCATTCAAGGAACAGCGAATAAAGGTCGGTCGAAAGGCACACGCCCCACAGATCGCGCCCCAGCTCGCCGTACTTCCAAAGGTTGAGGAATGTCTGCCAGCCGGCCCGACTCAACGCCACCAGGCGTTCACGTGCCGCCGTACTAGGTGGCCGAGTGCGCTGGTCAAAATCACCGAGGTCGACCGACAACAGCCAACCATACAGAGCAGCAACTCCGCCGTTTTTCAGCTCCTGGCCGATAGCCTTCTGGCGGTCTTCCGGTAGGGTGAGCTCGGGCCACATCACCAACATTCGCCGGTCACTTTCGCTGATGGGCCACGGCATAATCTCGTTGCTCAGGAAAACCGCGTTCATATGGTTGGCTTCTTCCCAGCCATTGATGAACTTCGATTCCATACGCACCGTCTTGCCGGTGATCAAATGCTTGATCTTGCCCACCTGGTTGTAGCGCTGATCGCGGCTGACGACCTCCTCAAACACCGACCACAGCTTGCGGCTTTGCCAGGCGTTGAAGTTGCTTTCAAGCTGGGTCTGTCCAACGGTGGCGGCGTACTGACCGTAAAGCATGCCCATCGCATCGGCGAACAGCAGGCTCTTACCGGAGCCCTCCATGATCGAGTGCATCAGTACTGCCGTGTCCATCTTGGCGCCGAGGTGTTGCAGCGGGTACGCCATCCACCGTGTCAACCACCGAGCGGCATCCTGATCATGGTTGCAAAGGAACGAAATCAACCAGCGCAGGTTTTCGCAGGCGGCTTCATCATTGATCGGTTCAAGCGGCAGGCCATCGAAGGTATTGATGTAGACGTTCGGGTCTTTGGTCATTGTCGGGTCAAAGACAATATGGTCAACATCGACCACCCGACGCTCGCTGCTGTTCAACCACAATGGATACGTGTCCCCCAGGGCCATCTTCACGGCGCCCTCTGCTACGCGCCGCTTTTTCTCGCGGTCCCAAACATCCTTCGTACCATCGATGTACACGTATCGTTCGGTCGGCGGCATACCGAAGGCACCGCCTTTCTTGCCTGCCATGCGTCGAGACTGTTCGATGTCACGCACATGGTCATCGGATATCAGCTTTCGACGTTCGGTGTCCTCCAGCCATTGTTTCGCCAAAGGCTTACCGACTCGCGCTTCAAATGCCGACTTTTTCATAACCCGCGATTGATCGAAGTCCCACACGTGCGTGGTGCCCTCCACCAATGCAAATCGCCGAAGGACGTGATCGAGCGTCAGCACCTCCCCCGCACCCCCATTAGGAGCCGAAGCGGCCTCGCTGGCGCCGTCATCAGGCGAGCCCGGCTCGCTAGCGTCATCGGATGGGGTCGGGGGAAGATCACGCGGATCAGGCCGCGATGAATGCTGCATACCCAACATGCGCGCAGCATCCTTCACCGCCTTCGACTGGTCACCTCCATGCTCGAGTAAACAGAACACCTCGAAGGCGTCATTCTGATGCCCGTTGGCGAGCGGATCGGCGCCGTGGTGCGAGTAAACTTTTCCATCACTGATCGTCACGCCTGGCAGGCCAGTACTGCTTTGCGGGTAAAGCCATTTGCTGCCCCGTTTGATGTAACCGTGGGTGCGCAAAAGCTCCTCGATGTCGTGGCAACGATTGAACTCATCAATCACCGATGGAGACCTACCCGCCGTAGGAGCTGGACGTTTGTTGACCTTCGCCGGCGGCACTGTTGACTTGACCGCCCACGGGCACGCCGCCTCAGCATCACGCTTGAAGATGTCCCAGTTTTGCCAGATGTTCAGCAGATCGTTGGTGAGCGTCGGCAACCCGTCCATGGCGCTTGGTGGGGTTTTCCAGGTGTAAGGCTTACCGGTACCCGGGTGAATCGAAGGCGGAAACACGTCCTGTACCAGGCCAGCCCGAAGCTCGAACACCGTGAAGCGCTTGTACTCTTCAGCCTCCGCGCGAGCTGCAGCCTCCCCGACACCATCGCCCTGCTCTTTCGCAGCCTTGGCCTTATCCATCAAGCCTTTATGAATCGAACCGTCGGGGTCTTTTTCATTCGGCCAGGAAAGAGAATGCCGGGTCAGCTCAATGCCGTCCGGCACTTTGAACATCACCCGGAAGCGCGCTGGGTTACCAACAATCGTCGGATACACCAACGCCATGGCATCCAGATCGACACCCAGCAGCTCGTACAACACATGCCGCGTCCATTGAACGTCGTCGACATCCAGCGAACAGACACGGCTCGGCCCAAGCACGACGCCGAGGTTGTGATTAGGGTTTCGTTGCCAGAATGCTTCAGCGGTGGCGGCATCAGTGATGTAACCGCCGGGTTTGTTCCACCCCAGGCCCTTTGGGGCTTTTTCACCTGGCTCAATGGAGACCAGGGCAAGATCGAAAGTAGTGATGTAACGTTTTGCCCATGTGGCGATGGCTAGTCCTTTGGCCGATTCACTCATCGCCGAGCCTCCCGCAACCCCTGACAGTCAACGCAGGTTTGGCAACCCACAATCGTCTGCTGTCGAAGCAACGGGATAGCTTCGTCGCAATCCGCGCAAAACTGCGCGCTGATGCGGCTTGATGGCGCACGGCGGCTGCGCTGAAGCGCAACGTCGAGCAGGTATTGCGCCTGGTCGTTGGCGCGATCGATATCGTCAGCCATGGATGCGATCCTCCATCGCCTGACGGGCACCCGCCATGATGCCGAGGATTTCGCGAATCACGTCCATACCCTTCTTTTCAAGATCGAGGACTTCGTGAAGCTCCCAGACATTGTCGTCAGCACCATCGTGCATGGCTGCCACGAATTCGCCAGTTTCGCCGAGCAGCTTACCAACGGCCTTCAACGCATCGCGTGTTGCCGGTACCGGTACCGGGCGATACCAAACCGCACCTGCCGGCCGCATGAGCGCGTCGAGCAAGCGCGTATCGGCTGTCAGCCTGATCACCTCCTCAAGCTCATCAGGATTCAGCCAGCGGCGCTCTTCATCGAGCTTGAGTTTCTTCTGGAGGGTGTCGTTATCCAACACCATGTCAAAGGCAAGGGCGGTGATTCCGCCCTTGTAGTCACGACCAGCGCGATAGATCGCCTGGCGTAGAGGAAGGACCGGACCCGCGTCCGGCAAAAGATCTGTTCGACTCATAACCGTAAATCCCCTGTTTACGGTGTAGCCATAAGACAGGGCAATCCCTATCCTACAACCACGACCGATGTGCATGTGCTGTGTGTCGTCGTAGCCGGGCTGGGGGATTCTTTGGTGAGAGGCCCCAGCTCGGCACCCTTTAAGCAGCGTTGGAACCGCGAAGGTAAGCCCAGTCAATGTCTGCTCGAAGTTGCTCGCAAGTGACCAAGCCAGTCGACTCTCGCTCGATACCGACCGCCAAAGCGGCGCCGGCGCGTCGGTTGCCGTAAGCAACCTGCTTCAACTGGCCGACTGAAGTACCGCATCGGCTCGCGAATGCATCCATCGCAGCCTTATCAAGACTCTTCAAATACTCGTGCAAGGTCATGTGCACCTCCTTCTGGATGCCGAGATTAGCAACTGCTAATGCTTTCAGCAATAGCAAACCGTAATTTACTGTTTGCTAACGGGAAGCGATGATTGGGGAATGGATATAAAGAAGATGCGAGTTCAGGTTCTGCGTGACTTGATGGGTGAAAAAACCCAGAAAGAGTTCGCCGACCTATACAACCTAGACGCCTCATACCTGTCGCAATTGCTCAACGGGCATCGATCGCTGGGCGAGAAAGCGGCGTCAAATCTTGAAGCGAAAATTGGTCTTGCTGAGGGCACACTGACGGTGCCGTCCGTCTCGATGCGCGCACCCGGGCCAGGAGCGCCGCATACGTCAGAGAATCAGATCGTCCCAAGCAACGCCGAGTATCTCGGCCCCATAGATGTCTGGGACGACGATACCCCCTTGGATGATGATGAGGTCTACGTGCCGTTCCTTAAGGAAGTTGAACTGTCCGCTGGAAGCGGCCGGACCGCTGTACATCAGTCCAACAAGCAAAAGCTTCGGTTCGGCAAGAAGACCCTGAGGCGGCAGAACGTCCAGGCAAATGAAGCAGTCTGCGTAACCGTTAACGGCAACAGCATGGAACCCGTTCTCCCTCATGGGAGCACCGTTGGGGTTGATCAGGGTTGCACAGCCATCACGGATGGAAAAATGTATGCGCTGAATCATGGTGGCCAGCTGCGAGTTAAAACGCTGTACCGGTTACCCGGTGGAGGCATCAGGATGCGTAGCTATAACCGAGAGGAGCATCCGGACGAAGAGTACAGTGCGACCGAACTGGTCAAAAATGAAATCATCGTGATCGGTAAAGTCTTCTGGTATTCCGTGCTGCTATAACCGACTGCGACTAAAAGAACCCGCCATGTGCGGGTTTTTTTTGGCCTTCGCAAAACTAATTTAGCATTTGCTATTGCATGTTTATTTAGCTATTGCTAATTTTGCGCTCGTATCTACCTCTCACCAAGAGTACGAGCCATGCAAACCACACAGCACAGCAACACACGCTGCCCTGTCTACCTGCACCCATCTGCGTGCAGTAGCCGAGAAGCAGTCGAGGCCATCCAGCACCGCACCGGGCTACTGGTGGTCGCTACCCCCAAAGGTCACACCGAGGCCGTCCAGCCCACTGTTACCACCACAACCGATACCTTGTGGCCGTTCGGAGGTGATGCAGCATGAATAACTACCTCATCCCACTCGCAAAACAAGAGCTGCTGCATCACATGCTTCAGGTCGGCGGCGCAGCCGTTTGCCCTCTTCAACGGCCAGAGCAAACCATCCATGCAAGCTTTGAAGTGGAGCTCACCGATGACAACGCAGTCATCAGCGTGGACTTCGGCGGCCACACCGGCGAACTGACACTCAAGCGTTCAGATCGCGCCAATCATCTGCACCTACGGGATTTCATCCAAGACATCGCGAACGGTCGCATTGAGTCGGCAGAGCCTACGCCGCCGCCAGAGCAACCCGATAGCGCAGCGCAAATACAGCAGATGCTGGCCGAGTCGGAAGCACTGCTGAACAACGTTCGAAAACTGCTCGCAGCCTGAGGACAGCGCCGTGAATCGCACCCTGGATCAAACAGCCGCCGTGCTCGGCCTCAAGCCCCGCGCCTTCCGCACCAGGTTGCGAGAGCTACGCATCCTGACCAATGACGGCGACCTGGCCAGCCATCACCGCGACCGGGGCTATCTGTTCTCGGATCCGCGCAGCGTCCAGATCGGAAACACCAACCGCTTTCGTCACTACGCCGTAGTGATGGTGAAGGAAGAAGGCGTCGAGTGGATTGCCAAAAAACTGAATATCACCATTACGCACAAGGACGCCGCAGCATGAGCCAGAACGCCATTACCCCAGCCATCGGCGCATTGAAACTGGTCCCGATGTTCCTCAACCACCCGACTGTCATCAGCCGCGCCACGCTAATTGGTGCTTCAGCCGAAGCGGTGCAGCTTCTGGAATCGTTGCCACCAGTCAGCGCGGAACTGGCCGAGGTATTCCGCTGCGTCGACGCGGTCATTGGTGAGGGGCAAATCGCCTACGTCACACCGACCAAATCGCCAGAATACCCCTACGGTGCGGTTGTCGCTGATCAACAAGGTAGCGTCTGCGCAGCCGCCATAGGCAAAAGCAAAGAAGGCCTCGCCGAACTGATCCGCCTCAAGTTGCTGCCTCCATCGGAGGGGTTCGGGGAGGACGCAACGTGAGCAACACCCTCGACCAACTCCGCCGTCAGTTCGCAACACCGTGCCCGACCCTGGCAGCAGTGCGTGAGCATTACTTCTCGCACATCCGCACCGACCGCCACCTGCTGACCGAAATCAAGAAAGGCCGCATCAAGCTCACAGTCAAGCGCCTGCACGGCTCGACCCGGGCCAAGCCGGTGGTTTACCTACACGACCTCGCTGAATACCTCGACGCCCAAGCGTTAACAGCAGCAGCCTGATTCACCGGTAGCCCCTGCCGTCCAGGGGCAAATAACTCGCACTCAATGAGGCACAGCACATGAGCAAAGCACGCCCTTTTATCGACACGCTGCGGGACATCGAGGCCGGCGGCCTGCTCGATGAACTGAGCGAAGCCCAGTTCAACCTGATCGATGCCATTCGCCTGTCCGGCAAGGCCGGCAAGCTGGTCATCGAACTGAACTACAAGCCCGACGGGCGCGGCCAGATGAACATCAAGGCCGACGTGAAGGTGAAGGAACCGGTTCTTTCTCGCGGCACGTCTCTGTTCTTCCTGACGCCCGAAGGCAACCTCACCCGCCGCGATCCGCGACAGCAGGACCTGGCTCTGCGCCCAGTAGAGGACGACACCCAGTCCCCGTTGCGTCACGTCGCGCCGTAACGATCACTCACCAAAGAAACTGGAGCACATTCAATGCAAGAAGCAATTAATCAGTTGGTCACTCTCGCCCAAGCATTGGGCAAGCCGCTGGACCACCCCGCCCTGCCCGCGCCATTCGCTCTTGTACCGCAAGGCGTCAAGGTTCAGGACCTTGAAGGCATGCTGCCCGCACCGGTACGTATCCGCCAAGCCGTAAGCGTACTCGACGCGGATACTTTCATTTCATACGTCAACCGCTTCGCCACTACCGCGTCGGTGGTTTTCTGCGATGGGCCAGAAGGCCGCACCTTCCGTGCTGTGCTCGACTACCACCAACCCGAGAAACCCTCTTGGGGTCAGCACGTCGCGGTCTACCAGTGCCCGATCAGCATCGAATGGGGCCGTTGGAAAAGCTCGGATCGCAAAAAGATGGATCAAGCTACGTTCGCCGAGTTCTTTGAAGAAAACATCAGGGACATCACTGCGCCCGAAGGTATCCCCGGGGCACCATCCGCGGCGGACATGCTGGAAATCAGCCGCACCCTCGAAGCCAAGAAGAACATCAGCTTCCGGCAAGGCACCCGCTTGGATAACGGCCAGGTCCAGCTGACCTACAACGAGCAGATCGATGGTCAGGCCGGCGAAACCGGTCAACTGAAAATCCCTGAACAGTTCTACATCGGTGTGAAGCCATTCCTCGGCGGCGACGCGTTCTGCGTGGCTGTTCGCTTCCGCTATCGCATTCAAGAGTCCCGCCTGGTTATGTGGTTCGAACTGGTCCGCCCGGACAAGGTACTTGAAGAGGCTTACACCACCGTGCGCGCCAAGATCCAAGGATCTATCGGCGAAGTGCCGATGTACGAAGCAATTATCTAACCATTGCATCACCCCCGCCGCCGTCCTCTCACCAAGAATCCCGGCGGCGGGCTCTAACGAGGTACACAGCACATGATCATTCCTATCTACGCCGCGCTGTTCATGTTCCAGCACATCTACCGGGGGCCACGCCGATGAGGCCACGAATGACCTACTGGAACGGCCACTGGTGGTGTCGCCGAATGGGTATCACTGGCCAAGGCCTGACCATGCAAGAGGCATGGGCGGACATGTGGTCGCTTTATCGCGAAACCTTCCGACCATCAATCAACCACGAAGTGAGGTGTCCGCGAGCATGACTGCACTTCGCCGAATAGTCCGCATCCGCAGAGGACAAATGCCACCACTCGATCTGAACACTATCTGCGACAAATGCAACAAGTCGCGGGCCCATGGCAACCACGAACAATGCAGCAAGCAGCGCCAGGCCGAGGGCATCGCACGGCGCGCTAAGGAGAATCAGTGATGGCCAACATCGAACCGGAAACGCTGCCCCACCCCGAAGTAGACAAGGTATCGGAAGAAGTCATGGCCCATATCTTGGGTATTTCATTTAGAGCACTCGCAACCCGACGCGCCCGAAAGCAGATACCCGAAGGTGTCTGGAACAAACTCGGCAACCGCATCATGTACAGCAGAAAAAGGTATTACGAATGGGAAGAAGCACAATGGATTTGCCCGATGGAGTTGAACTCTTCCGCAAATCCCTCCGGATTCGTTTTACTTGGAACGGTGTCCGCCGAAGCGAAACCCTCCCCCTCCCCGCGACGCAGAAAGGCATTAAAGCTGCATCCCAACTACGCAATCAGGTAGACAGCCTGATCAAGCTCGGCCTCTTGGATGATGCCAAGTACGCCGAGCTGTTTCCCGGATCGACTGTTTCACTCGGCGGCGTGCCGGCCTTTCATGAGTACGCACAGTTGTGGCTGGATGGCCGGGTCATCACCGACGGCACACGCAAGAACTATAAGGGCGCACTGAACCTGTATTGGATTCCGCCGCTTGCCCTGGTACGCATCGATCTGATTACCACCACACTCCTGCGCCGCATCATTGCGGCCACGGAGTGGACGTCGCCGGGTGTCCGGCGTAACGCCATAGTAAAGCTCTCGACCATCCTGGAATCGGCCGTCACTGAAGAGCTGATCAAGAAGAACCCGGCGAAGATAATCGACCTCCCGAAGCGGGCGCGTAAGGAGATCAACCCTTTCTCGCTGGACGAGGCGAACCGGATCATCGCCCACATGTACCAGACCACTCACTGGCCCAGCGGAATTTACGCCGCGTTCTTTGAGTTCGCGTTCTTCACTGGGCTCCGGCTGTCGGAGGTGGCGGCGCTGCGCTGGGATGCCGTAGACCTGGTGAAACGCCAAGTCCATGTCCGCCGCACTGTGGCACTGGGCGTAGTCGAAGAGCGCACCAAAACCGGAAAAGATCGCTATGTGCTGCTCAACGAGCGGGCGCTGCATGCGCTGGAGTTCGCCCGCCAGTACGCCGAACGTCGCAAAAAAGGCGTCGGCAAGATCAAGGAAACGCCTTACGTATTCCCGCCATCGAAGAACAGCGAGTACATCAAACAGACGTCCGACCTGCATAAGCAGTGGGGACCAGCCCTGAAGGCACTGGTGATGTCTTATCGGCCACCGTACAACTGCCGTCATACTTATGCGACAATATGCTTAATGTCCAACATGAACCCCGCCTTCATCGCTCAGCAACTTGGCCACAGCGTCCAAATGTTGCTGACGACGTATGCGCGTTGGCTCAACTCAAGCTCAGACTGGGCGGAGCTGGAAAAGCTCCAGATTGGTATCAAATCGGTATCAGGCAAAAACGACCAGCTCTAACCCATTGATAGGTAAGGTAATTGATTTCCACAGCTAACATCACGATGCAGTTCGGCGCCAAGCCGCTATTCGAAAACGTTTCGGTCAAATTCGGCGCCGGTAACCGCTACGGCCTGATCGGCGCCAACGGTTGCGGCAAGTCGACCTTCATGAAAATCCTCGGTAGCGACCTTGAGCCATCCGGTGGCCAGGTCATGCTCGAGCCGAACGTGCGTCTGGGTAAATTGCGCCAGGACCAGTTCGCCTACGAAGAATTTACCGTGATCGACACCGTGATCATGGGCCACGAAGAGCTGTGGAAGGTCAAGGCCGAGCGCGATCGCATCTACTCGCTGCCGGAAATGACCGAAGAAGACGGCATGGCCGTGGCCGAGCTGGAAACCGAATTCGCCGAAATGGACGGCTACACCGCCGAATCCCGTGCCGGCGAGCTGTTGCTGGGCCTGGGTATCGGCATCGAACAGCACTTCGGCCCGATGAGCGAAGTGTCCCCGGGCTGGAAACTGCGCGTATTGCTGGCGCAGGCGCTGTTCTCCGATCCTGAAGTATTGTTGCTCGACGAACCGACCAACCACCTGGACATCAACACCATCCGCTGGCTGGAAAACATTCTGACCCAGCGCTCCAGCCTGATGATCATCATCTCCCACGACCGTCACTTCCTGAACAGCGTGTGCACCCACATGGCTGACCTGGACTACGGCGAACTGCGCCTGTTCCCGGGCAACTACGACGAGTACATGACCGTGGCGACCCAGTCCCGCGAGCAGCTGCTGTCGGACAACGCCAAGAAGAAAGCGCAAATCTCGGAACTGCAATCGTTCGTCAGCCGCTTCTCGGCCAACGCCTCGAAAGCCAAGCAAGCGACTTCCCGTGCCAAGGCCATCGACAAGATCCAACTGGCCGAAGTCAAGCCTTCGAGCCGTGTGAGCCCGTTCATCCGTTTCGAACAGACCAAGAAGCTGCACCGTCAGGCGGTCATCGTCGAGCGCATGGCCAAAGGCTTCGACGGCAAAACCCTGTTCAAGGACTTCAGCTTCCAGGTTGAAGCCGGCGAGCGCGTGGCGATCATCGGCCCGAACGGTATCGGTAAAACCACCCTGCTGCGCACCTTGGTCAACGAATTGACTCCGGATGCCGGTACCGTGAAATGGACCGACGCTGCCGAACTGGGCTACTACGCCCAGGACCACGCTCACGACTTCGAAGACGACTGCAACCTGTTCGACTGGATGGGTCAGTGGACCCAGGGCGGCGAGCAACTGGTTCGCGGCACCCTCGGTCGCATGCTGTTCTCCAACGACGAGATCCTCAAGTCGGTCAAGGTCATCTCCGGTGGTGAGCAAGGTCGCATGCTGTTCGGCAAGCTGATCCTGCAAAAGCCGAACGTGCTGATCATGGACGAACCGACCAACCACTTGGACATGGAATCCATCGAGTCGCTGAACCTGGCACTGGAGAACTACCCGGGCACGCTGATTTTCGTCAGCCACGACCGTGAGTTCGTATCGTCCCTGGCCACTCGCATCATCGAGTTGAGTGCCAACGGTGTGATCGACTTCAGCGGCACCTATGACGACTACCTGCGTAGTCAGGGTGTGTTGATGTAAGGCTGCTGCAAGCTTCAATTGAAAAGCCCTGTCCTGGTGACGGGGCTTTTTGGTTTTCAAGATCAAAAGATCATCCGAATGCGGTGCAGCTCCTCGTAGGAGCTGGCTTGCCAGCGAAAGCGGCTTCACGTCATGCAGCGCCCATGAAAACGCCTTCGCCGGCAAGCCGGGCTCCTACGGGTCAGCGGCGTTTTATTGATCCGCGGTTTGCATGCCGGCGCGGGTGGGCTTGCCCAAGGCATGGGCGAAGAACCGTCCGGCTTCGGAAATCATGTTGCGGTGAATGTCCTTGCGGTCTACGCCGTCAGCGTCGGTGCACAGTGCCGGCATGGCGGCGATCTGTTCTTCGTCGCAGGGCGCCAGGAATACGAAGTGCCCCGCCCCGGCCAGCAATTTGAAGTCCGGTGCGGTCGGCAGCTTGCGCGCAAGCGCTGCGGCGTTTTTATCGAATGCCACCAGTTTGTCGCCGTCGCCGCTGTATAGCAGCACCGGCACATGCACGTCGGCCAGGGTATGACGGCCGAATTTCAGACTCAGCGGCGCCATCAGCAACAAGGCATGCACGCGCGGGTCCGCCACTGGCTGCAAGTCATCACGGTCGACGATCAGTTCGCCTTGAGTGTCGCAGGCATCGTGATCATCCGGGCGCTCCTGGCAATAACGGCGCAGACGATTCAGATCCGGGGTGGCGCCGGACAGGATCAACGCGGTCTCACCGCCCGCCGAATAGCCAATCATCCCGACCTGCTCGGCATTGACGAAGGGCGCGAGCGTCCGGTCGCTCAGTGTCGCGGTAATGGCTTCGGAAATCTGGATCGGCCGCCCATAAAGGTTGCTCAAGGTGCCGAGACGGCTGTGGTCTTTGGAGTTGTCGCCGGGATGGATCACCGCGACCACCACAAAGCCTTTGCGTGCCAATGAGGTGGCGAGGTCGTGCAGGGCCAGCGGGGTTCCGGTGTTGCCGTGAGACAGCATCAGCATCGGGAAACGCCCGATGGCGACTTTGGTGTCTTCACCGGCTTCGACCGAGTAACCCTCCAGCGTGCTGGAATGTTCCTTTTCACTGGACGGGTAAAAAGCGATGGCACGCATCGGCTGCAAATCCAGCGGATCGAGGAAGGTCATCTCATGGAAACCGGCGCTCCAGGGAGGATGTGGCGCAGACGCGGCGTGCACCAGACTCAGACTGCCGAGCAGGCAAATCAGTAGCGTTGCACAAAGACGCACCATGGGAGGCCCCACCCTGTTACCTGACCGCAGATGTCAGCCCTCGACTGCATAACCTGGGCCAGAAACGGATAACCGCCAGAAACAAAAAACTCCGTACCTGGCCATCACGATGACCAGAATACAGAGTTTCAGGGGTATTGCCCGAGCTGTTTACGTCTTTACCCAAGCCTTACGCGGCGGCGAACAATTGCTCGCTGATCTGCGCCTGAGCGTCGCTCATGGCTTTGGTGCGCACTTCATCACCGTAGGCCAGGCCATGGGCGCGGACGAACTCGATGTCAGTGATGCCGAGGAAACCGAACAGCACTTTCAGATAGTCTTCGTGTGCAACACCAGTCGCTTGACCGGCATGCAGGCCACCGGCAGTCGAGACGATCACGACTTTCTTGCCGCCGCACAGGCCTTCAGGGCCGGCTTCGGTGTAGCGGAAAGTCTGGCCGGCTACGGCGATGCGATCGATCCAGGCCTTGAGTTGGGTCGGGATGGTGAAGTTGTACATCGGCGCGGCAATCACGACAGCATCGGCGGCGATGAATTCGGCCAAGGCCTGCGCGCTCAGATCGGCTTCGTGCTGTTGCGCGGCGTTGCGCAGCTCAGCGGCGGTGCCGGCGGCGACCAGAGTGGCGGCGGAGAAATGGCTGATGGCATCGGCGGCCAGGTCGCGGTAAGTCACCACAACGCCAGGCTCGGCGGCTTGCCAGGTTTTGACCACTTCGCCGCTCAGCTGACGGGAAGCCGAGTTGTCACCCAGAATGCTCGAATCGATATGCAGTAATTTCATGTGGGATCTCCAAGGTGAGGATCGCCACCGGGCGATCTGATGGAGACAATCCTACCGACGAAACCAATAGCTGATTAGTCGGTAACAATGCGATAGTTCGTCCCACTGATAGAACAGTCGAGCTTAAAATCAATGCAAGATCTCAACGACCTCTACTACTTCGCCAAAGTGGTCGAAGCCGGTGGCTTCGCGGCGGCCGGGCGTCTACTGGGGATTCCCAAGTCGCGGTTGTCGCGACGCATCGCCGAGCTGGAAGAACGCCTGGGCGCGCGCCTGCTGCAACGCACCACCCGCCAACTTAACCTGACAGCCGTGGGTGAGCGCTATTTGCGGCATTGTCAGGCAATGCTGCTGGAAGCCGAGATGGCCGACGAAGCGGTGGCCAGTATGTCCAGCGAGCCTCGGGGGCGCTTGCGAGTGTCCTGCCCCGTGGGGTTGGCCCACGAAATGCTGCCTGGGGTGATCAGTAACTTCCTGGAGAAATTCCCTCAGGTTCAGCTGGAGGTCATGCTGCTCAACCGTCGGGTTGATCTGGTGACCGAGGGCGTCGACGTCGCCTTGAGAGTGCGGGATCTGGGTGATGAAGATCCATTACTGGTCACCCGCCGTTTACGTCAGGCCCAAATGGCGATGGTTGCCAGCCCCGCATTTCTGCTGGGTCGTGAAATCAATCATCCTGAAGACCTGAAAAACCTGCCCGTGCTCGGCGCCCTGGAAGCCGACCGCATGGTGCATATCCGCCTGCTTGATCAAACAGGCAAAAGTTACGACCTGAGTCTCGAAGCGCGATTGGGCATCGACGATTTCATCGTGCGCAAAGCCTGCACCCTCAATGGCCAAGGCTTTACCATGTTGCCGATGATGCATTGCGAGCAGGAGCTGAAAAACGGCGAGCTGGTGCAACTCTTGCCCGACTGGTCATTGCCGGGCGGTTGGCTGCTAGCCGTCTACCCTCATCGACGCGGGGTGATGCCGGCACTGCGCGCCTGGATCGACCATTTGATCGAATCATTCAATGCGTGTGGGGACAGACTGTTATGAAAGCCGGATTAATGAGCGAAGAGGACGTCGCGCAATTCTGCCTGGCGCTGCCCGGTGCGCGGGAGGATTACAAGTGGGGTGGCGTGCGGGTGTTTTCGATTGCCGGGAACAAGATGTTCGCCTTGCAGAACCTGCGGGGACAGTCCCTGGCTTTCAAGGTCGACAAGGACCTGTTCCTGGGCCATTGCGACCGGCCGGGCATTCACCCGGCGCCATATCTGGCCCGGGCTCAGTGGATCATCATGGAAACGCCCTACCCGCTGGGCACCGAAGAGCTGCAAGGCTTGTTGCAACGTTCCCACCAATTGGTGGTGAGCAAGTTGCCCAAGCGCACGCAGGTCGGCTTGTTGCTTTAAAGTGCTTAAAACAACGCGAACAGGTTAGCGCCCAGAAACAGCTGGTCGATCCAGAACACTTGATGCATCAGCACGATGAGCCAGAACACCAACTGAAACGAGACTTTGCGGGTCTTGTGCCGAAACGCTTGCTGGGCCAGCAAGGCGCCCGGCCAACCACCCGCCAGCTCCACCGCGTGCAAGACGTTTTCCGGTGTGCGCCAGCTGTCGGCGCGGGCCTTGTGCTTGTCGCTCCAGTACAGGAAAAACGCCAGCACGCTGACGATGCCGTAGGCCGCCAGGGGAATCACCGACACCCCGCGCAGCCACAGCGACATCGAGCCAAACAATGGCACTGCGCACAGCACAGCGAACGCCAGCAGTTTCAGCCGCAGGTTTTGAATGGCTCCCCCGGACTTCCGTCCGGCGTTGTTGCGCGTGCTGGAGTCGTTCATGGCTTGACTGCTGTCCAATCGACCCAACCGAATTGCCAGGTGGCCAGGATTACCAGACCGAACGCAATGCGATACCAGGCGAATGTCGCGTAGCTGTGGCTGGCAATGAACAGGAGCAAGCCGCGGACGGCGATCATCGCGAAGATAAACGCAGTGATGAAGCCAATGGCAAACACCGGAAAATCCGCCGGCACGAACAGATCGCGGTATTTGTAGCCCGAGTACACCGCTGCGCCGACCATGGTCGGCATGGCGAGAAAGAACGAGAACTCGGTGGCCGTCTTGCGCGACAACCCGAACAGCAAGCCGCCAATGATCGTCGAGCCGGAACGCGAGGTCCCCGGAATCATCGCCAGGCACTGGGCGAAGCCGACTTTCAGGGCGTCTTTCCAGGTGATGTCGTCGACACTTTCAGCATGCACTTCATGCTGACGGCGTTCTGCCCACAACATGACGACCCCGCCCACGACCAATGCGGTGGCCACAGTAATCGGGTTGAACAGGTACTCGTGAATCAGATCGGCGAAAATCACCCCCAACACTACCGCTGGCAGGAAAGCGATCAACAGGTTTGCGGTGAAGCGTCGCGCGCTGGGTTGTGTCGGCAAGCCGATGACAACGTCGAAGATCTTGCGGCGAAACTGCCAGACCACCGCCAGGATCGCGCCGAGCTGAATGATGATGTTGAAGGCCATGGCCCGCTCGCCGCCGAAATTGAGCAAGTCCGCCACAATAATCTGGTGCCCGGTACTGGAAATGGGCAAGAACTCCGTCAGCCCTTCTACAACGCCTAAAATCAATGCCTGAAAGGCCGTCCAAAGATCCATCAATCCCCCAAGAAGCCATGCCCCCAGGCATGCTCCGTTAATAATTTATAAGCGTTAACGCGATCAGCCCTGGCTGAATCCCCGCGCGCGCAAGATCCACACAAAACCGTAAAAATTGCGTGAAAAAAGGCCTTGGGCTCAGGTTTTTCCGTGCGGGGCCGAAATCCTATCAGACACGCCCCATTTACGCTGCCGCGTAATAGGACCTGAGTCGCATAGGCTCGATCGGCAAAGCGTGGTTGGATGCTGGCGATCGTTTATGACAAGAACAAGAAAACGGAGTAACAGCGTATGAACAGCTTGCGCAGTGTGTCGATCAGCCGGCGCTTGTGGCTCATTTTGATCGTGGCCGTGGTGATGCTGTTGACGTTGGGCGTGTTGATGCTCAAGCAGATTCACGACGACCTCTATCAGGCCAAGGCCCAGAAGACCCAGCACGTGGTGCAGACCGCCAGTGGCATTCTCACCTACTATCATGGCCTGGAAACTGCCGGCACCCTCACCCGCGACGCCGCGCAAAAACAGGCACTGACCGCCGTGCGCGGTTTGCGCTACGACCAGAATGATTATTTCTGGATCAACGACCTGACGCCCGTCATGGTCATGCACCCGACCAATCCGAAGCTCGAAGGCCAGAATCTCTCGACGATCCGCGACCCGGACGGTTTCGCGCTGTTCAACGAGATGGTCGCCATCGCGAAGGCCAAGGGCGCCGGCATGGTCGACTATCGCTGGCCAAAACCGGGCGCCAGCGCGCCGGTGGAAAAAACCTCCTACGTCAAACTGTTCGAGCCCTGGGGTTGGGTGATCGGTTCTGGCGTGTACATCGATGACATGCAGGCCGAGTTTTATGCGCAGGTCTGGAAGGCGTCTTTCGTGGGCCTGGTGATTGCTCTGATCATGGCGCTGCTGGTGATCATGATTGCCCGCAGCATCGTGCGCCCGCTCCAGGAAACCGTGAACGCCATGGCCAACATCGCCAGCGGTGAAAGCGACCTGACCCGCAGCCTCGATACCCATGGCCAGGATGAAGTCACGCAATTGGCCCGGCACTTCAACGCCTTTACCGCGAAACTGCGCTTGGTGATCAGTCAGTTGCAAGTATCCGCCAGCGCCTTGGGCCAGTCCTCCAGCGAATTGGGCAACGATGCCACGCAGGCCCAGCAACGCAGCCAGCAGCAATCGCAGCAAATGGAACTGGTGGCGACTGCGATCAATGAAGTGACCTACGGCGTGCAGGATGTGGCCAAAAACGCTGAACACGCGGCCAGCGAAATGCGCGATGCCGAATCTCAGGCGCAGCAGGGCCAGGTCAACATCGACGGCAGCTTGCAGCAGATCGACAAGCTGTCTTCGACCATCGATCAAGCCGTCGAAGTGATTCGTACGCTGGCCGACGAAAGCACGCAAATCGGCAGTGTCCTGGAGGTGATCCGCTCCATCGCCGAGCAAACCAACCTGCTGGCCCTCAACGCCGCCATCGAAGCCGCCCGGGCCGGCGAGCAAGGTCGCGGGTTTGCGGTGGTTGCCGACGAAGTGCGCCTGCTGGCCCAGCGTACTCAGAAGTCCACGGCGGAAATCCAGTCGATGATCGAACGCCTGCAAAGCCATTCCGAAGCGGCGGTCAAGGTGATCGGCGACAGCAGCCGTGCATCGCAACTGACCATCGAGCAGGCCGGGCTGGCCGGCGCCAGCCTGAATGCCATCGGCCAGGCCTTGCGCAACCTCAACGGATTGAACGCTTCGATTGCCAGTGCGACCTTGCAGCAGGCCCATGTGGTGGAAGACATCAATCAGAACGTCACCCAGGCCGCCGGGTTGTCCCACAGCACGGCACTGGCGGCCGAACAGTCGAGCGTGGCGAGCGCTCACCTCAAGGAGTTGAGCGAGCAGTTAAATGGGTTGCTGAAGCAGTTTCGGGTGTAACTCTTTTCTATCCCCAACGCGGTCCCCCTGTAGGAGCGAGGCTCGCCCGCGAAGGCGGTGTATCAGGCGACATCAATATTTGACTGTGCCGCCGCCTTCGCGGGCAAGCCTCGCTCCTACAGGGACCGCGCCTGACCGACTGGCATTGGCAAGCCCCTTTCCCACAATCCGGGTACAATTTGCCCCCCTCATTTTTACGACACCAAGGAATCTCCATGTCCGGGCTTGAACTGTTTGCTGCCGCCCTCGGCGTGATTGCCGTCTGGTTGACGGTCAAACAGAACCCTTGGTGCTGGCCGATCGGCCTGGTCATGGTGCTGCTGTATAGCTGGATCTTTTTCGAGGTGAAGCTGTATTCGGACATGCTGTTGCAAGTGATCTACGCCGGTTTGCAGATCTACGGCTGGTGGCAGTGGACTCAGGGGACTGCGACTCATGGCAAGCGGCATATCAGCTTGCTCGATGGAAAATCCATTGCGCTCGGTCTGGCCGTGGGCGCAGTCGGCAGTCTGCTGCTGGGCGCCGCAATGGCCCACTGGACCGATGCCGCCCAGCCTTGGCTCGATGCGGCGTTGACTGGTTTCAGCCTGGTGGCGCAGCTATGGATGGCGCAAAAACGTCTGCAATGCTGGCCGTTGTGGATCGCGCTGGACATCATCTTCGTTGGCCTGTTCATCTACAAAGAGCTGTACCTGACCGCCGGTCTTTATGGGGCTTTCGCACTGCTGGCGGTGCATGGCTGGCGGACGTGGCGCGCTGATCCGGCGTTGCGCACATGAAGGTTTTGGTACTCACAGGGCCTGAATCCAGCGGCAAGAGCTGGCTCGCCGCCGAACTGCAACAGCAATTCGGCGGTGTTCTGGTGGGCGAATACGTGCGCTGGTTCATTGAGCAGGAAGCACGAGACACGTGCCCGGCCGATATCCCCGACATCGCTCGCGGTCAGCTGCAGTGGGAGGATGACGCCCGCGCCCTTGGGCCGCCGTTGCTGATTCTCGACACTCACTTGCTGAGCAACATGCTCTGGAGCCAGACCCTGTTTGGCGATTGCCCGACCTGGCTTGAACAGTCACTGTTGGCTCGGCGCTATGACTTGCACTTGCTGCTGTCTCCCGAACAGGTCGACTGGACGGATGACGGTCAGCGTTGTCAGCCAGAGCTGGATGAACGCCGGGCTTTTTTCAGCGCGACTCAGGCATGGCTGGAGCAGCATCGACAGCCGGTTCAGGTGCTTCAGGGCGATTGGGCCGAACGCCGGCTTCAAGCAATACAAGCCGTCGCGTTACTGCTCGGGCGCTGACCTTCCTTAGTGGGGGTCAACCCCCAATCCCTGTGGGAGCGGGCTTGCTCGCGAAGGCAGTGTGCCAGCCAGCATCGATGTTGGATGTGCCGACCTCTTCGCGGGCAAGCCTCGCTCCTACAGGGATTGCGCTGCGTGACGAGTACCCCAGCATTTGTTGCGATATCTTTGCAAAATACGTCCACTTCTGAAACACGCTTCTCCTCTCGAACAGCCCGTTTCAACGCTGGCCTTCGTCTTGTCACACCATCTGTTAAAACGCTGATACATCCCACCTAAGCCCTTGGATCCAGAGTGTTTGCGATCCTTCATCGCATTACCGCCCCGGCGGTCTTCTCAAACCTGAAACACCTCACTCCATCGATCCACTTGCCTTGATCGATAACCCTCTGAATCAAAACAACAATCAAAATCCGGCACAGCTTTCGCTCCCCCCTTCCCAAGGCTGACTAAGCCAGCCCACAACAAAGAAGGAATTGCCGCCGTGGGGACATTTGATAAAAGCATCTATTGCCTCTTGCTGATCGGATGCGCACTGGGCTCAAGTGTCAGCCTGCCCGTACAGGCTGACAACGGCATCATTATTATCAAACGTGATGTCCAACCGCGCATGGCAACGCGTGCACCGGTGATGCCCGACCCTAGCCCCACGACCGCCAATGCCAACCCGTCCAGACAAGTCCTCAGGCAAACGAACGAATTGAGCGACGGCGACTTTGCCAGCGTCGCCAGCGGTGCAGGCATCTCGGGCCTGGTCACGCAAAACACCAATAACCTGGGCGGCAATATCACCAACCAGACCCAGCTTTCCAACCTCCCCGCTGGACGTTCGGGCAATTCGGGCAACGGTATTGCCAACATGGTCAATTCAAACATCCAGCGAGGCATGGGTGCTCTGAAAGTCGTCACGGGAGACCGTTAAGATGACTCGTACGCTGCTAATGATCGCCATGTTTTGCAGTGCATCGACCTTTGCCCAACCTCCCGCCATCAATAACGCTGAAATCGACGGTTCGGGCATGCAGCACCAGGGCAACCTCTCGGTCAACCAGGCGGCGGGCGATCAGCAGCAACAGGCCAATGCCCGAGCCATCGCTATTGGCAACAACGCCAGTGCTACCACACAGATTCGCCAACGGCTGCGTACGCAAGTCGACCCCAGGATCGATGCTCGATCCAGTATTCAAGGCGACGCCTTCAGCCATGGCAACGGCGTACTGGGCGTCAACCAGAGCGCGGGCGCCAGCAACCAGCAAGCCAATGCCCTGCGGATAAGCGTCAGTACGCAGCCGCAAAGTATCGACGACAGCGTCCTCATGCAGCAGAACGTGGCGCTGATCACCAACTCCGATCCAATTGACTCTGCACCAGGCCATCGCCAGGTCGCTACCAGCGATCAGGCTTTCACCGGTAGCCGTGGGGTGATCCAGTTGAATCAGAGCGCCGGGGTGGGAAACCGAACGGCCAACACCCTGAGCGTACGGGTCGTGGATTGACCCAAACAGGTAGGAACAACACTTAACCTAAATAAGTACGGAGAATCACCATGAAACCCTCGATGGCACTCAAGCCTCTGGTTTTCGCAATTGCTGCGGTCATGGCTGTTGCTGTACAAGCTGGGCAGAACGATTGGCGTAACAACCACCACAATGGCCATCACACCCCTCCTCCTACAAAGATCCCTATCTCTGCGACTGCCAATGCATGGGATAACCAGAGCAGTACCAACAACCGCATCCGTAACGAAGGGACGATCAACGAAGCTGAAATGAACAGCTCTGCCACAGGCGCCAGCGGCAACGTCGGCGTCAACGTGGCTGCAGGCAGCGGCAACCAACAAGACAACGCGTCCGCTATCGCGAACGCTGCCTCAGATTCCAGTCTCGATAACACCTTCGTGTTCGGCACTGCCACGGCCACCGCCGACGTTACGCAATACAGCAACAATAACAGGGTCAACAACTTCGGCAGCACAGCCTCTGCCGTGATGGGTGGATCGGGTAATGGCGGCAGCGGCAATATGGGTATCAACATTGCTGGCGGCGACCTTAACCAACAGAAAAACACCATGGCCATTGCCAACACCAATGCCCCGCTTGGTAATGCAGTAGCCACCGCCTCTGCCGATCAACAAGGGCCTGGCCTGGTAGTCAATAACAACGCCGATCGGACGTATCGCCTGGATACGATGACAGTTACCAACTCGGCCAGCGGTAGTTTCTCTCGCGATAAGTCTTCCGATTTGAGCGTTGATAAAAGCGCTTCTTCGAGCTTTGACGTGAGTGGTTCCAGGAGTTCTGATGCGAGTGGTTTCAGGAGCTCTGATGTGAGTGGTTCCAGGAGCTCTGATGCGAGCGGCTCCAGGAGTTCGGATAGCAGCTCTACTCGCAGTGCGTCTTTGAACGTTGATGTGGACGCGTCTGCGAATGCTACCAGAACTGTTACTTGGAATAATGGCTTTGGCGATCGCACCCGCACCAGGTCTGTCGATGCATCGCTTGACGCATCGCTCGATGCAGATTTCGACGCATCGCGCGAAAGATCGAGCGATTCATCGTTCGACAGATCGAGCGATTCCTCGTTCGAAAGATCGTTCGATAAATCGTGGGCGAAATCGTCCGACTCCTCGTTCGAAAAATCGGGCAGTAAAGAGTCCGAATCTTCGTACGACAAATCGAAAACGTTCAGTGAGAGCAGCTCTTTCGATTTGAGCAACACCTATTCCTATCAAGTGCTGACTCCAACTGGCTGGGCAAACCCTGTGACCAACACTGCGTCCCTGAACGGCTCGGTGAATGGTGGCAGTGGCAACCTGGGCGTCAACGTGGCTGCGGGTGTGGGTAACCAACAAAGCAACTCGCTGGCCATTTCCAACAACTCGTTCTGATTGCTGTCTCTGGAGGCCCCCTTACGGGGGCCTGTTTCAACACAACCAGAAGGCGTACTTCCATGCGCATTATCGCTTTGGCATTTTTGCTTTGCGTGGCCAGTGTGAGCGAGGCTGCACAAATGCCGCTTTCCGTCCTGCCGGGCGGCGCGGTGGTGTACAAGCCGATCCAGAGCATGCGCGAGCGTAAATTTGCCGACCTGGTGCAACAGAAAACCGACTTCAGTTGCGGCGCAGCTGCGCTGGCGACCATCTTGCGCCAAGCCTATTGGCTGGACGTGGATGAAGAACAGATCATCGAAGGCATGCTGGCACACTCCGATCAAGATCTTGTCCGCGTACAGGGTTTCTCCATGCTCGACATGAAGCGTTATGTGGAAAGCATCGGCATGCGGGCCCGTGGCTATCGGGTCGCGCAGGAAACGTTGAGCGAAATCAGAATTCCGGTGGTGGTACTCCTTGATATCCGTGGCTACAAACATTTTGTGGTCATGCAAAAAGTCCATAAGGGCTGGGTCTATATCGGAGATCCGGTACTCGGTCATAAACGCTACAAAGTCGACGACTTTGTAAAAGGCTGGAACGGCATCATCTTTGCCGTTATCGGCCAGGGCTATGACAAAGCCAATGCGTTGCTCGACCCACCCATGCCACTGACCGCCAAGAACCGTATCAACACCTTCACCCCGGTGCGAGACGCAGAGTTGATGGATTTCGGATTTATCCAAAGTGATTTCTTCTAATGACAAGGAGCACGACGCTCCCGGAGCATCCAATGAAGACTCCAATCTGGCTAGTCGTGGTTTGCCTGGCCGCCAGCCTGCCGAGCCAGGCACAGACGTTCAAACCCATTGAACTGAAGGATCAGGAATTGGCGACCCTGCGAGGCCGCTATGTCATGCCGGGAAGGATCATCAGTTTCGGTCTTGTCATGACCAGCACTTGGCAAAATGCCAACGGTGAAGTAATCGGGGCAACGTCCTCGATGCAAATTCAACAATCGACCATCACGCCACAGTTCTATGTGTCGATGATTGACGAAAAAGGTAATGGCTCAGTGTCTTCGCAAGGCACCGGCATCGTCGTTGGCGGCAGTGGCCTCAACAGCACCGAGGGCGTCACTCAAGTCGTGCGTGCGGCTGGCGACCACAATACTGCCTACAACGATGTTCATATCAACGTCACAAAGGCTAGCCAAGTGCCAGCAACGCAACAGCAGGGCCAGGCATTGGCCGCAGGCTCGACGTTGATCGGCGCCAATGGCGCGGGCTCGTTGAGCGTTTCCTCGACCGGTACGGGTGTGCAATTCAACATTGTGGCCAACAACAACCAGGGCAGTACCGTACAACGCCTGGCCCAGGGGGGGCTGATGCAGAACACGACGTTGCTCGGCGGTGGCAACCAGGTCAACAACCTCACGTCCTTCAATGTTGTGCTGCGTGACGACGTGTCGACCGCCGGATCGCTGAACGGCAACCTGGACCAACTCAGAGGTCTTCGCACTCTCGGATTTTGATCTACGCTCAGTGTCACCCGATGGAGTCAAAAGGGACGGCTAACCCATGCACCGATCGTTGACGTTCAGAGCTATCGTTTGTTTGAGTAGCCTGGCGCCGGCCACACTGCTGTACGCAGCAACGGACCCCCAGGTCGAAGCACTAAAACAAGAACTCATGGAGTTGAAACAGCGTTACGAAGCACAACAGAACGCGCTGATGGTACTTGAGCAACGCGTTCGCCAAGTCGAAGAAACACCTGCGACACCTGCTCCCAAGCGCCTGACCAAATCCCCCGCAGAAACGCCCGGGAGTGGTCAGTCGGTGGCCGCCGGTGCGCCGGGAACCACTGGCAGTTCATACGGCCAATCGCTCAAGGATGATTCGGCGCCCGCGCAAAGCGTTTCCAACCTGTATGACGAAGCCAGCGGCTTTTTCGGTGGCGGCAAGTTCAGCGTCGAAACCGGCCTGACCTACACGCACTATGATACCCGTGCATTGGTACTCAACGGCTTCCTGGCCCTGGACGCGATTTTCCTCGGCAACATCAACCTTGACCGTATCAAGGCGGATAACTGGACCCTGGACCTGACCGCTCGCTACAACGTGGCACAACGTTGGCAGTTCGACATTAACATCCCGGTGGTTTATCGCGAATCAACGTATTCCTCCGGTGGCGCCGGTGGCGCAGGCCCGGTGACGTCGGACGCCACCGTTACCCGCGACCCGACCATCGGCGATGTGAACTTTGGCGTTGCTTACAAGTTTCTGGATGAGGCGGCCAATCTGCCCGACGCGGTCTTTACCCTGCGCGTCAAGGCGCCGACCGGTAAAGACCCTTATGGCATCAAGCTGGTCAATGACCCGAACAACGATAACCTCTCGGTACCCGAGGACTTGCCTACCGGCAATGGTGTCTGGTCGATCACCCCGGGTATCTCGCTGGTCAAGAGCTTCGACCCGGCGGTGCTGTTCGGCAGCCTGGCCTACACCTACAACATGGAAGACTCTTTCAGCGACATCAGTCCTCAGGTCAACTCCAAGGTGCCCGGGGACGTGAAACTGGGCGATTCCTGGCAGATCGGCGCTGGCATTGCATTCGCCTTGAACGAGAAGATGAGTATGTCGTTCTCGTTCACCGATCAGTTCGCCCGCAAGAGCAAGATCAAGCCGGACGGTGGCGACTGGCAATCGATTTCCAACAGCGATTACAACTCGGCCAACTTCAACATCGGCATGACTCTGGCAGCGACCGATAACCTGACGATCGTGCCCAACCTGGCCATAGGCCTGACCGACGACTCGCCAGACTTTTCCTTCAGCCTGAAATTCCCGTACTACTTTTAAGCACAGATTTGCTGAGTGCCTGTGGAGCGGATAGCGACCTGTCTGACACATCAATGGTGGATGGGCTGCCGTCATCGCTGCATGGGTATCTACACATTTCTTGAGCTACAGAGATTCATTGTGGGGCTTGGTGTTGGGGATTGGGGATTGGGAGTACATATCCGTTTCTGCGGTCATGGCCGCTGGCGGTTTCGCTTTTACAGCGAGTCACTTGGAAAAGCCCCAAGTAACCAAGGGCTCTTGCCCCGCCATTCGGTGCCTCGCCTGGGCTCGGCATGCCCTCACTCCGGCATTGCTCCGGGGCCCGCCGCGATCGGCCATCCATGGCCTTCCGCGGCTAACCCGGCATCCATGCCGGGTTGCCCCCTGCGCAATACCTGCGTTCGGCCTCTGGGAAAAGGGGCAAGCAGATCAGGATCAAAAGCCAAAGCAACGGCAACGGCAACGGCAACGGCAAGATCAACAGCTTCGCGAGCAGGCTCGCTCCCACATTGGATGGGTGGTGTTGCCGGTTTCTGGTTGGCATCGCTGCCTGAACAAGTACCGCTCCCGCAAACACCCAATATCCCTGTAGGAGCGAGGCTTGCCCGCGAAGGCGGAGTATCAGCCGACATCAATGTTGAATGTGCTGGCCTCTTCGCGAGCAAGCCCGCTCCCACATTAGTTGGACCGGGTACATCCGGGAAAAATGGATCGGCTGACAGGCCGCCATCGCAGCGATGCGGCGACCCGACAAGCCAGCTCCCACAAAAAATCAGCGCACATCCAAAATCAGCGCCCATCCACTGTGCTTTTCACCACTCAACAGGCCGAGCGTTAGCTCGCCTGCAGCTCTTGATCTTGAGGCACCGCCGCCTCGAGAGGCCGAGTGGAGGTTCTGCGCAGTGGGCAACCCGGCATGGATGCCGGGTTAGCCGCGCACGGCCAGGGATGGCCGATCGCGGCGGGCCCACGGAGCAGGACCGGAGCGAGGGCATGCCGAGCCCAGGCGAGGCACCGAACGACAGGGGCAGAAGCGCTTTGGTTACTTTCGCGCTTTTCGAAAGTGACTCGCTGTAAAAGCGAAACCGTCAGCGGCCGTGACCGCAGAAACGGATATGTACACCATCAAAATCGTGTAGATACCCATGCCGCGATGACAACAGCACATTCACCATTGATGTGTCAGATAGGTCGCTATCGCGGGCAAGCCACGCTCCCACAGGTTCCGCACTTAACTGACTGGCATTGGGGCACGCCCGCTCCCACAAGGAGCCTGGTTAAAAATGGAAAAGGCCCGCTGCGATGGATGTCGCAGCGGGCCTCTTCGTTTCACCGCGCCCTAGCGGATCTGGTGCTTATGCAGCAATCGGTAAAAAGTCGGCCTCGAAACGCCCAAAACCCTGGCAGCGACGCTCAGGTTGTCGCTGTGGCGGTTCAATACATCGCACAACGCCTGACGTTCGGCGCGGGTCTTGTAGTCTTCAAGAGTGCCCATCGGCGTGGCGAAGGCGTGTTGACTGATCAGCCCCAGGTCTCGCGCCTCGATCTGCCGTCCTTCGGCCAGAACCAGCCCGCGCCGTACCCGGTTGGCTAACTCGCGGACATTGCCCGGCCAGTCATGCTTGCCCATGGCGATCAGCGCGTCCTCACTGAAGCTGCGGGGACGGCGGCCGGTTTCATGGCTGTAGAAGTGGGAAAAATGGTTGGCCAGCATCGAGAGATCGCCATGGCGTTCACGCAACGGCACGGTGATGACCTGCAGTACGTTCAAACGGTAATACAGATCTTCACGAAAGCATTTCTTCTCGATGGCCGCTTCAAGGTCGACGTTAGTCGCGGCCAATACCCGCACATCCACCGGAATAGGCTGATGCCCCCCTACACGCTCAATGTGTTTTTCCTGCAGGAAGCGCAGCAGATTGGCTTGCAGCTCCAGGGGTAGATCACCGATTTCATCGAGAAACAACGTTCCACCGTTGGCCGCCTCGATCCGCCCGATCTTGCGCTGATGAGCGCCGGTGAAGGCCCCCTTTTCGTGGCCAAACAGTTCGGACTGGATCAAGTGTTCGGGAATCGCACCGCAGTTGATCGCCACGAACGGTTTGCTATGACGCTGGGATTGTCGGTGCAAGGTGCGGGCGACCAGTTCCTTACCGGTCCCGCTTTCGCCGCGGATCAGCACGGGAGATTCAGTGGGTGCCAGTTTACTCAGCAGTTTGCGCAGTTCGCGAATGGGTTTGCTGTCGCCGAGCAGTTCGTGTTCAGGCTGATCGATATGAACCGTGCCCTGGCCGCGCAGGCGCGCCATGCCGAACGCGCGCCCCAGTGTCACCTGAACCCGTGAGACATCGAACGGCAGTGTGTGGAAGTCAAAAAACCATTCGCAGACGAAGTCCCCGACATTTTGCAATCGCAAAACTTCTTGATTCAGCACTGCAATCCACTCAGTACCGCTATGGGTGATCAATTCCTTGACGGCTTCCGGGCGTTCCAGATGAAAGGGCTGCAAACGCAACAGGCCGACATCGCAGCTTCGTTCGGTGGCGTTTTCCAGGGTGCAGCTGTCAACATCCCAACCCACGGCGCGTAAACCCGGCAACAAACGGTGGCAGTCGTCGCAAGGATCCACTACTAACAGACGTCGTAAGACAGGCGCTTCAATCATGACTGTTCCTTGACGCCAAATTTTAGGAAATATTATTAAAAACAGTCATTTGGCGGCCTTGGTTGTAACACTAGCAAGATTTTGACGCGAGCTTGTATCGATTGCTTATAGAGCAGTTTGCTTATTAGTTATAAGAAACCACTTGGTTAGTTGCCTAACGAGTTGAACCTTTCAACAAGCTTTCAGAAACGACCCGACTATCGAATCAATGGAAGAAAGTTGAAATTTCTTTTGATTGTGTGTGACCCAAACCCCGGTTGCGGACATCAGTACAAGTAACCAGCCGCACGGTAAGCCCAACCGACGGCACATCACTTGTTTGGGCATACAGAGAGAAGACCCCATGAACGCCCCGCTCCGTATCAACGAAGCACTTTTGATTGCCGACCGCGCATTCCAACCCTTTCAATGCGTGGCCTGGGCACCACAAGACGGTAACGGCGAACTCAGCCTGACCATCATCGATCGCACTAACACACGCATCAGCCGCAAACAAATTCCTAGCAGCGCCTATTCCGATCCAGAGCAACTCGAACACGTGCTGGAAGAAGCCCGTGCCGAGTTGAGCAAGGAAGGTTACACACTGCAATCGTGGTCCATGCCGCACTAAGCGTTTTCGCGGATTACCTTCCGGTAATCCGCGCCCCCTCTTCCTCTGGTTGACGATTTACTCCCGTCAGCTGCGCGACTCACCTGTTTTCACCTTCTAACCCGCCAGATTACTTGGCAGGCTTGGCAGTGGTACGAAAAGACATTGTTCTGGCACGAAACGCCCCAACTTCTGCTCATGAATACAGTTGTGCGCCGGGTCATTCAGGGATTGAATGTTGTGCTCAGGCAGTCACCTTCCGGGCACCCGGATAAGGACGCCTGGCAAGGAGATGGATGCATGTCACCTCAGACTGCTTTTGCCTTACCTGCAACCGTGAATGGCGCCGAACGACTCGATATGAGTTTCGCCGGCACCGGCATGACTCAAGTGTATTTCGCCGGCAGTCTCTCCAGCATGGCCAATGACGTTGCGATTGACCCCGTCGGCCGGTTGTTGGTGGCGGCAAAAGTCGGTACGCCGGGCGGCCAGCGTTTTGGCCTGGCCCGCCTGCTTGCAGATGGTTCGGCGGATCTGGCATTCGGCAAACAAGGCAGCATCAGTGGGCAGTTCGCACACGGCTTCGAGGCCATGGCTGGCAAGGTACGGGTGTTGGCCAACGGGCACATTCTGGTGGCCGGCCTGCACTACGAAAATGCTCACCGTACGCTGCCCGCCCTGGCGATGTTTGATCAGCAAGGCTGCCCGGTCTGGAGTTTTGGCGACAATGGACGCTGCGTGGTGCGCCTGCCGGGTGATCTTTCCCGGGGTGCTCGTGACGCCTGGTTACCACCCGGCGTGCCGCGCGCCGAAGCCTGTGATATTTGTGTGCAGGACGACGGTCGAGTCCTGCTGCTGGCCAATCACTACTTCGAACCGACCGATCACGTCGGCATGCTGATACGACTCAACGCCGACGGCTCGCTGGACGACAGTTTCAACGGTCGCGGTTTCGTCATGGTCCGGCACTTGTTGATGAACACCTGGCTTAACAGCCTGAAGGTGCAGCGAGATGGTCGGATTTTGGTGAGTGGATCAATCAACTTTCCCGAGGAAGGTCTGCTGGCGCGTTATCACCCGGATGGCCGACTGGACGACAGCTTCGCCATGGATGGTTTCATGACCTTCAAGGCACGGGAATACAGCGCTCAAATCTGCCAGATCGTTCAGCATGAAAATGGTGACTTGCATTGCTTTGGCGGCAGTCGCGACCCGATGCACTGCCTGTCTCTGAAAGTTCACAGTAATGGTCGACCCGACAATCATTGCAATGGGGGCCAGCCAAAGTTATTTGGAGTCGGCCGTAGCGGCTGCCACTGGACCGCCGCCGAAGTTCAGCCGGACGGGCGTGTGCTGACAGTCGGAGCGACGGTTGGCAGGCTCGAAGCCGATTTCATTCTCGCCCGGCATTTACCCAGTGGGCAGCTGGATCGCAGTTTTGCCAAGGGCATCGGCTGGTGTCGTACACGCCTGAGTCGCGGTTCGCATACCGCGACTTCATTGGCCATACAGGCCAACGGTTGCATTGTCATAGGCGGCTATTCACTGGAGGGAATCTGTCGCGCGGTCGTCGCGCGCTATCAGTGTTAGGCCAGCGTCATTTTCTGCACTTGATCTTCCCTGCTTCTTACGGCAAGTTGCGCGCTTCTTAATACAAGGAGTAGCCGATGTCCGGTTCAATGGCCCAGGCCTTCGCGCATAACTTTCTCGGGCACTCACCCCGCTGGTACAAGGCGAGCATTGTCGGCTTTCTGATTCTCAATGCCCTGGTGTTGTGGACGGTCGGGCCGGTGGCGGCCGGCTGGCTATTGGTGCTGGAGTTCATTTTCACCCTGGCCATGGCGCTCAAGTGTTACCCGCTGATGCCCGGCGGCTTGCTGCTGATCGAAGCACTGCTGCTGAAAATGACCACGCCCCAGGCGCTCTATGATGAGTTGGTGCACAACTTCCCGGTGATTCTGCTGCTGATGTTCATGGTAGCGGGCATCTATTTCATGAAAGACCTGCTGCTGTTTCTGTTCTCGCGCCTGCTGCTGGGGGTTCGCTCCAAAGCCCTGCTGGCATTGATGTTCTGTTTCCTGTCAGCGTTTCTGTCGGCCTTTCTCGATGCGTTGACCGTGACCGCCGTGATTATCAGTGCGGCCGTGGGGTTCTATTCGGTGTATCACCGCGTCGCCTCAGGCAGCGATCCGCGTAAGGACAGCGAAATCAGCGATGACCGGCACTTGCCCACCCTCCATCATGCCGACCTCGAACAGTTCCGCGCCTTCCTGCGCAGCCTGCTGATGCATGGCGCGGTCGGCACGGCGTTGGGTGGTGTGTGCACACTGGTTGGCGAGCCGCAGAACCTGCTGATCGGCCATGAGATGGGGTGGCACTTCGCCGAGTTCTTTCTGAAGACCGCCCCGGTGTCGTTGCCGGTACTGGCAGCCGGTCTGGTGACCTGCGTACTGCTGGAGAAACTGCGCTGGTTCGGCTATGGCACGCTGCTGCCGGACAACGTGTATACGGTGCTGGCCAACTACGCCGCCGAAGACAACGCCGAACGCACTGCACGTCAGCGCGCTGCGCTGCTGGTTCAAGGGGTGGCGGCGCTGATTCTGATTGCCGGGCTGGCGTTTCACGTCGCCGAAGTCGGCCTGATCGGTTTGATGGTGATCGTGCTGATCACCGCATTCACCGGCATAACTGACGAACACCGTCTAGGCAACGCCTTCAAGGACGCCATGCCGTTCACGTCATTGCTGGTAGTGTTTTTCGCGGTGGTGGCAGTGATTCACGATCAACAACTGTTCGCGCCGCTGATCCAATGGGTGCTGGCGCTGCCAGCGGATCAACAGCCGGGCATGCTGTTTATTGCCAATGGCTTGCTGTCGGCCATTAGCGACAACGTGTTCGTGGCGACCATTTACATCACCGAAGTGAAGCAGGCGTTCCTCTCCGGCCATATAAGCCGCGAGCACTTTGAAACCCTGGCGATTGCGATCAATACCGGCACCAACCTGCCGAGCGTGGCAACGCCCAATGGTCAGGCAGCATTCCTGTTCCTGCTGACCTCGGCGATTGCACCGCTGATTCGCTTGTCGTACGGGCGGATGGTATGGATGGCATTGCCTTACACGGTGGTGATGGGCGTGTTGGGCTGGTATGCGGTGAGTTACTGGCTGTAACGCTGAACAAAATGTGGGAGCGGGCTTGCTCGCGAATGCGGTGGGTCATTCAACGAATATGTTGTCTGACACGGCCTCTTCGCGAGCAAGCCCGCTCCCACATTTCGATTTGTGTTTTTTCAGCGAGGGAGGATGTATCGCTCAATCGCCTGGGCCGCGCCGTCTTCGGTATTGGTCCCGGTCACCACATTGGCCTGACGCTTCACCGTCTCTTCCGCCTGCCCCATGGCGATCGATAACCCGGCCCGGTGAAACATCGCAGGGTCGTTGCCGCCATCACCCATGGCAGCGGTCTGTTCCAGCGGCACCCCGAGAAACTCGGCCAGTGTCGCCAATGCCTCGCCCTTGTTGGCCAGCATCGCAGTCACGTCCAGATAGATCGGTTGTGAGCGCGAAACCTGCGCCTGCCCTTCGACCGTGTGCAGCAACTGCGCTTCCAGCTCGATCAACAGTTCAGTGTTGTTACTGGCGGCGACGATTTTGTCGATACCCTCCAGGTAAGGCTCAAAACTCTCGACCATCACCGGCGGATAACCCAGGCCATGCTGCTCTCGCGGGACCATTGGGCCGTACGGATCCTTCAACAGCCAGTCGCCGCCACTGAATACCCAGACTTCAATGTCCGGCTGATCGGCAAACAGCGTCAAAGCCGTCAGCGCTGCCGTGGCCGGCAAATAATGCGCAACCAGCAAACTGCCGTCCGGGTGGACGATCGTGCCGCCATTGAAGGCCGCCGTCGGCAAATCGACGCCCAGAGCCTCGATCTGCTGCAACATGGCTTTGGGCGGACGCCCGGTGGCCAGACTGAACAGCACGCCGGCCTCGCGCAAGGCGCGGACCGCTTCGATCGTGCGCTGACTGAGGCTGTGATCAGGGAGCAGCAACGTGCCGTCCATGTCACTGAGCAGAAAACGGATGGCGTGTTGCGTGACGTCACTCACCGACGTTGTGCCAAACGCGTCCATCGCGAGTCAGCAGTTCGTCAGCGGCCTGTGGTCCGTCTTCGCCGGCCGCATAGTCCTGCATCGTTGCATCCTGCTGCCAGGCGTCGAGAAATGGCTGCACGGCGCGCCAGCCGTTCTCAATATTGTCGGCGCGCTGGAACAGCGTCTGATCGCCGGTCAGGCAGTCGTAGATCAAGGTTTCATAGCCGGTCGACGGCTGCATCTCGAAGAAATCCTTATAGGCGAAACCCAGCTCGATGTTGGCCATGTTCAACGCCTGCCCGGGCCGTTTGGCCAGCAGGTCGAACCACATGCCTTCGTTGGGTTGAATCTGGATCCGCAGATAGGTCGGCTGCAACTCATCGACCTCGGTATCGCGGAACTGTGCATAGGGCGCCGGTTTGAAGCAAATGACAATCTCGGTGTCGCGCGCGCTCATGCGCTTGCCGGTGCGCAGGTAGAACGGCACGCCGACCCAGCGCCAATTGTCGATCATGATTTTGAGCGCGACATAGGTTTCGGTCGTGCTGTCGGGCGCCACGTTGGCTTCCTGGCGATAACCGGGCAGCGGCTCACCATCGATCTCGCCGGCGGTGTACTGGCCACGCACCGAGTTGGCTCGTGCTTCCTCGGTCGACCAAGGGCGGATCGCGCCGACGACTTTGGCTTTTTCGCCGCGTACCGCATCGGCGCCAAACGCGGCCGGTGGTTCCATGGCCACCATCGCCAATAATTGGAACAGGTGATTGGGCACCATGTCCCGCAGGGCGCCGGTGACCTCATAAAAACTGCCACGGGTTTCCACGCCGACGGTTTCGGCGGCGGTGATTTGCACGTGGTCGATGTAATGGTTGTTCCAGAAGGCTTCGAACAAGCTGTTGGAGAACCGGCTGACCAGAATGTTCTGCACGGTTTCCTTGCCCAGATAGTGATCGATCCGGTAGATCTGCTTTTCCGTCATCACTTTGAGCAAGCACGCGTTCAAGGCTTCGGCGGTGTGCAGATCGGAGCCGAAAGGTTTTTCGATCACCACCCTTCTGAACGCTTCGGGGGTTTCCTGGAGCAATCCGGCAGCGCCGAGACGCCGCACCACTTCGCTGAAAAAGCGCGGCGCGGTGGCCAGGTAGAAAATCGCATTGCCAGTGCCGCTGGCGGCAATTTTCGCCGCCAGCGCGTCATAGGTGCGTTCGTCAAGGAAGTCGCCCTGGACGTAGCTGATGTGTTTCGCCAGTTTGGCCCACAACGCCGGATCAAGGGCTTGATCGCCCTTGCCGACCTTGGTCGCCACTTCCGCCCGAATGAAATCCTCGAGTTTTTTGGCGAAGGCTTCGTCACTGATGGCGTTGTGATCAACGCCGATGATCCGCAGTCCATTCCCCAGCAAACCGTCGCGACTCAGGTTGTACAGCGCCGGCATCAGCAGGCGCTTGACCAGATCACCATGGGCACCGAACAAAAACAGCGTGGTAGGCGGTGCGGGTTCAGCCTTGGATTTCCTGCGGATCACATGGGTCATTTTTTCGGGGTCTCCACATGGCCGCCGAAGCCGAAGCGTTGGGCCGAGAGAATCTTGTCGCCAAAGGTGCCTTGCCCGCGCGAACGGTAGCGCGAGAACAGCGAGTTCGACAACACCGGCACCGGCACTGATTGCTCCATGGCGGCTTCGATGGTCCAGCGACCTTCACCGCTGTCAGCCACCGAGCCTGAGTAACCGTCGAGTTTCGGGTCGCTGGCCAGCGCATCGGCGGTCAGGTCGAGCAGCCAGGACGACACCACGCTGCCACGACGCCAGACTTCGGCGATGTCGGCGACGTTCAGATCGAAGCGCTGATCTTCCGGCAGATGGGTGCTGGCCTTGGTCTTGAGGATGTCGAAGCCTTCGGCGAAGGCCTGCATCATGCCGTACTCGATGCCGTTGTGGATCATCTTCACGAAGTGTCCGGCACCGGCCGGGCCTGCGTGGATGTAACCGCGCTCGGCGCGATCGTCATCGGACTGGCGATCCTTGGTGCGCGGGATGTCGCCCATGCCCGGGGCCAGGGTTTCGAATAGCGGGTCGAGACGTTTAACGGTTTCGGCATCGCCACCGATCATCATGCAGTAACCACGCTCCAGGCCCCAGACGCCACCGGAGGTGCCGACGTCAATGTAGTGCAGGCCTTTTGCCGACAAGGTTTTGGCCCGGCGGATGTCGTCTTTATAGAAAGTGTTGCCACCGTCGATGATGGTATCGCCAGCGTCAAGCAAGGTGCTCAGGGTGTCGATGGTGTCTTCGGTCGGTGCGCCGGCGGGCAGCATGACCCATACCGCGCGTGGTTTGCTCAGGCCAGCGACCAGGGCTGGCAAATCGGCAACACCGGTGGCGCCTTCTTCAGCCAGGGTGTCGACAAAGGCGGTATTGCGATCGTAAACAACAGTGGTATGTCCGTTGAGCATCAGGCGCCGCGCAATATTGCCGCCCATGCGGCCCAGTCCAATAATCCCGAGTTGCATGTACTGATGCTCCCTACTACAAATGAAGTGTGTCAAAGGTTATAGCCCAACGCGGCTCATGACGGTTAGTCCAGAGCGGCGGGATGAAGTTTCCCGGCATTGTGCCCGATCCAGACTGATAACGTCGCGAATCGTGCCGAAGACACAGCGACCATGAAAAATAAAAAAGTTCCCTTCAGGGACAAAAGAAACCAAAATTGGCGCCGATAGTAGGTGAGCACCTGATTCAGGGAGCGAACCTACAGTTGAGACAGCCATTTGCGAGGTGAGCAATGGGCACCGTACACACAGCACTGCCAGCACAAACCCTTTACGTCACGATCCGTCGCGATGAACTGCGCCAGTTGAAAGACGAGCGCGACCAGTTGAAACGGGAAGTCGCGCAATTGCGCCTGCTGACCCAAGGTAATCAGGCTCAGCCCTTGCCTGTTACCCAACGTGCTCCCCACGCCTGACCCCCTCGTTTGAATCGGAAACAGCCGCTGCTGTTTCCGACTCGCTGCAACCTGCCCGCTGCGGCAACTCACAAAGTTTTCACACCTGTTTGTTGATAATCCGGCTCATTGTGGCCGCTCGGTATCCGCGCGGTGCCCGTTCGTCTGTGACAGGGACGGTCGAAGTGATTATCAGGCTGGAGTGTTGAATGGCTTTGTTTAGACGCAGCAAAACGTCTGCGAAAGGTTTCGATTGGGCAGGGTTTCTCTGGTTATTTCTGTTCTTCTGGTATTTTTCCGGCATCACCCAACTGCTGATTCAACTGACGGGCACCTCCGGTTTTGCCGGGTTCCGCCAAGCCTTTTTGATGAGCGCGATCTGGCTAGCGCCAATGCTGCTGTTCCCTAAAAAAACACGCATCATGGCCGCGCTGATCGGCGTGGTGCTGTGGGCCTGCTCGATGGCCAGCCTCGGTTATTTCTTTATCTATCAGCAGGAATTTTCCCAGAGCGTCATCTTCATCATGTTCGAATCGAACGTGTCTGAAGCCGGCGAGTACATGACCCAGTATTTTGCCTGGTGGATGGTGCTGGCATTCCTCGCCCATACCGCATTCGGGTTTTTCCTTTGGACCCGCTTGCGTCCGGTGTACCTGCCACGTGGCCAGGCGCTGGTCGCGGCGACGGCGATTCTGCTGGCCGTGGTCGGTTACCCACTGATCAAGCACACTCTGCGCACCGGCAGTCTGGCGAGCGGCTTCGAGAAATTCGAAACCCGTATCGAGCCCGCCGTGCCGTGGCAGATGGCCGTGGCCTATCACCGTTACCTCAACACGTTGGCTGGCATGCAAGACATGCTCGACAGCGCCAGCAAGATCCCGCCCCTCAAGAACCTCACCGATTCGATGGCCAATCAGCCGGCGACCCTGGTGCTGGTGATCGGCGAGTCCACCAATCGTCAGCGCATGAGCCTGTACGGCTACCCTCGGGAAACCACCCCGGAACTGGACAAGCTCAAAGACCAACTGGCCGTTTTCGATAACGTCATTACGCCGCGCCCCTACACCATCGAAGCATTGCAGCAGGTACTGACGTTCGCCGACGAAGAAAACCCGGACCTCTACCTGTCGACGCCGTCGCTGGTCAGCATGATGAAACAGGCGGGATACAAGACCTTCTGGATCACCAACCAGCAGACCATGACCAAGCGCAACACCATGCTCACGACGTTCTCCCAGCAGGCGGACGAGCAGGTGTACCTGAACAACAACCGCAACCAGAACGCCGCCCAGTACGATGGCGATGTGATCGAACCGTTTAACAAGGCGCTGGCTGATGCGGCGCCACGCAAGCTGATCGTTGTGCATCTGCTCGGCACGCACATGAGCTACCAGTACCGTTACCCGCCGACGTTCAACACGTTCACCGATCGTAAAGGTGTTCCGGACGGCGTCCGTGATGATCAGGTGCCAACGTACAACAGCTATGACAACGCGGTGCTGTACAACGACTTCGTGGTGTCGAGCCTTATCAAGGACTACGCCAAGGCTGATCCGAACGGCTTCCTGCTGTACCTCTCCGACCATGGCGAAGACGTTTTCGACTCCGTAGGCCATAAAACCCTGGGCCGCAACGAGAGCAAACCGACGGCCCCGATGTACACCATTCCGTTCATGGCTTGGGCTTCGCCGAAATGGCGCGAAACCCATGACTGGAGTTTTGCCGGCGACCTGGGCCGGCCGTACAGCAGTTCGCAGCTGATTCACACCTGGGCGGATATGGCAGGCCTGAGCTTCGATGAACTGGACCGCAGCAAAAGCCTGATCAGCGACAGCTTCAAGTCTCGACCGTTGATGATCGGCGACCCTTATGCCCGTAAGCAAAGGCCGTTGATCGACTTCAGCCTGATGAAACCCAAGGGCGCGCCTGTCACGCCGCAAGTCGTTCAGCAGTGATTGCCCCCCTGTGGGAGCGGGCTTGCTCGCGAAGGCGACGGCACAGTCAACATTGATGTTGCCTGACACACCGCCTTCGCGAGCAAGCCCGCTCCTACAGGTTCCGCACCATCCGGCGATTAAAGCGCCTTGGTCCAGAACAGCATCCGCCCGTGCGCCGGGTCGAACATGCCTGGCGAAAATCCGAATTTGCCGTAGGCCCCCTGAGCCACCGCATTGCCTTCCAGTACTTCCAGGGTAATTTTGCAGCAACCACGCTGGCGCGCGATGTCCTCGACTTTGTGCAGCATCTTCTGGCTCAGCCCCAACCCGCGAAACTTTGACACCACCGCCACGTCATGCACGTTGACCAGCGGCCGGCAGGCGAAGGTCGAAAAACCTTCAAAGCAGTTGACCAGCCCTGCCGGCTCGCCGCCGACAAACGCCAGTACGCTGAAGGCATGGGGACGTTTGGCCAGTTCGCCCGGCAGTTGTTGCAACCTATCGGCGGGTAACGAGTGACCGCCGCCCATCGGGTCTTCGGCGTAGTGATTCAATACAAGACAAATAGCCTCGGCATGCACCGGGTTGGTGTAGCTGGCCTGAAGCACAAGAATTTCTGCGGATTCCATTTCCACCCTCAATCACACACGTTGCCCCAGGTCGCCTCTTGCGCACTGAAAGGTCCAGCGACCTTATCGCGAGTGCCGGGGTGCCGACAACCGGATCCTGTTGTGATCGTTTCTCTCAAACGCCCCAGATCAATGCCTCGGTCCATCCCAACTCGGCAAAATCCTCGGCCCTCAATGCTGCCTCACCGGCACAAAAGAATTCGTCCAGTTGCGGCGGCGTGACCGAGGTGCCACTGAGCATGGCGTGAACCTGCCCGCGATGATGAATCTGATGCTCGAACAAATGCGACAACAGGCGCAATCGGCTGTCATGTTGCGGGGTGTCGCGCGCGATGGTCACGATCCGTCCGAGGTCTGCGTCGCGTAATTGCTCGCAATAGGCGATCAGTCGACGGTCCACCAGGGCTTGCTCGCGCTTGAGATCGACGCCGTGGGTGAACGGTTCGTCTTCGTTGAAAAACACGTAGCAATCGGGATGCGGTTCGTCACCGCGCAACTCCCGCTCCAGTGCATCCACATAGAACCAGTCGCAGGTCAGGATGTGGTTGAGGGTTGCGCTGAGGCTGGGGAAGAAACTGACTCGCGGTGCCGCCAGCTCGGCCTGGCTTAGTTGAAGCCAGGCCTTGGCCAGTCGGTGATTGGCCCAAGCGTTCTGATAGGCCATGGTCAGCAAGTGGTGGGACAAGGGCTGATTCATGTTCGCGCCTCCCGGATATCAAGCCTCGGCGAAACGTTTTAGTTGCATTTCCTGAAGACGACTAAGGGTGCGGCGAAATGGAAACTCCAGATAGCCCTCGGTATACAACGCCTCCATTGACACCTGCGCTTCGAGGTACAGCGGCACCTTGCGATCGTAACATTCGTCCACCAGAGCGATGAACCGGCGCACGCCGTCGTCATGCACCGACAACTGCGGCAACTGGCGATCGCCCGCCTCTACCCGCTCGACACCGTCTTCAGTGCCGCGGGCGATGCGCCCTTCGCGTTTTTGCGCGCTGAGGTTGGGCACGTCGCTCAATAGGATAGCGTTGAAGGTGTCGCACAGTGCCATGAAGTCCATGGCGGCAAACGGCTGCTCGCAGAGTTCGGCATAACGACACCAAAGCACGGTTTGACTGGCCTGCATGACATTGACCGAACGGTAGCCGATCTTGACCGGATCGCCGGACAGCGACTGGCCGACGGTCAAGGCCTTGAACACTTCGCCCAGAGCACCGGGCTGACCCGGTACGTTCACCCAGTAACGCTGCAGACCGGCGCCAGGGTGCAGGCGATGATCTTCCCCGCCATCCACCGCAATCACCTGCATATGTTGCTTGATGGCGGTAATGGCCGGCACGAACCGGTCCCGGTTGAAGCCATCCGCGTACAGTTGATCCGGCGGCTGATTAGAGGTGCAGACCACCACCACGCCCTGCTCGAACATCACCTGAAACAAACGCCCGAGAATGATCGCGTCACCGATGTCGTTGACGAACAGTTCATCGAAACACAGCACCCGCACTTCCTGGCTCAGTTCGCGGGCCAGCGCCTTCAACGGGTCGGCGGTGCCGGTCAATTGAAAGGAGCGCTGATGGACCCAGCCCATGAAATGATGAAAGTGCTGACGCCGGGCCGGGACCCGCAGATTTTGGTAGAACTGATCCATCAACCAGGTCTTGCCCCGCCCGACCGGACCCCAGAGGTACACACCGGTGATCGGCCTGTGGTCTTCATGCAAGGCTTCGTGGCATTTTTGCAGCGCCCACACGGCGTGTTCCTGAGCTTCGTCCTGGACGAAGCCCTTCTGTTCGATGGCGTGTTGCCAGGCGCTTAAGGGGGAGTCGACATTCATGCGCGGCAGTATATAGCAGCTAGCGAAGCTCAACCCCTGTGGGAGCGGGCTTGCTCGCGAAGGCGTCGGGTCAGCCAACATCAATATTGAATGACACACCGCTTTCGCGAGCAAGCCCGCTCCCACAGGTTTCGTGCCGCTACACCGCACCGGGTTACAGCGAGATATCCAGCCGCGCAATCTTGCCCTGCTCATTGAGGCGGAACATGTAGCGCAGTTCCAGCGGGCTGCCGGGAAACGAGCCGGAGATCAAGTTGTGCACCAGTACTTTGCCGGTGCGCAATTGAACGTCAAGTACCTCGACCCGTGGCTGATAACGTTGGGCGGTGTCTTGCATCCATTGGGCGATGGCTTGCGTGCCGACCTGATGCTGCCCCTCATCGAACACGTTGGCATCCTCAGCGAAAAAACTGGCAACCCTCGACGTATCGCGGGCATTGGCAGCGGCAATGTAGGCGGCGATGGCGGGGGCCAGTGAAGAGGCTGGACTGGACATGTTTACGGCTCCTTGTGAGTTGATTCTGGAGCCATGCTAAAACAAGCCTGTGTCAGTTCTTGTCAGGAGTGAAACGCCCTGCTTCGTCGAGTTGCATCTGCTTGCGCCAGGTGCGCAACAGGTCGCTGCGCCGCCCCGGATAACGTTCGCCCTGCTCACTGGCAGCCGAGATCCGGTCGGTGCGAAAGGTGCGATAGGCACTGCGCAATTCACACCAGGCAACGATGATCCGCACCTCATTGAGGAAACCCAGAGCCAGCGGCCAGATCAGCCGCTGACTGGGCACCTGTTTGGCATCGGCGTAATCGATGTGCAGCTTGGCCTGATCGTGGATGGCTTGGCGAAACACGTTCAAAGGCACGGCATTTTGCGGATAGCCGTAACCCGGCGGGCCCGGCAGCACCGTCGGGTTGCGCAAGGCCTCTTGAGCCGCGGGGTCGAGTACCGCGGCGATTTTTGCCAGGGCATCGGCCGCGGCTTTGCCCAAGACCTCATCGCCACGCTGATCCACGTAGCGCAATCCGAGCACGATGGCTTCGGTTTCATCGGCATTGAGCATCAAGGGTGGCAGAAACAGACCGCTGCGCAATACGTAGCCAATCCCCGCCTCGCCAAAGATCGGCGCGCCGAGCGCGGTGAGTTCCGCGATGTCGCGGTACAGCGTGCGTTCGGAAATCTCCAGTTCGCTGGCCAATGTCGCGGCAGTCACCGGACGACTTTTGCCCCGCAGCACTTGTAACAAAGTCAATAGACGGCTGGTTCGCGACACGGTCGGCAGGCTCTTTCCTGAAAAGTTGTCGGAGATTAGCAGAGGCTGTTGTCAGAAACTGGCAGGAGTCATTCGCCAATCTGAAAAGCTTCGCGGACAAGCCTCGCTCCTACAGGATTGTGGCGATCCCGCAGGAACCAGACCCGCGAATGCGGACGATGGAGATCCTGTAGGAGCGAGGCTTGCCCGCGAAGGCGTCATACCAGACACCACACATCAGGACGCTGCGCGCCGTGCGTCAGGGCGATATGAGTTTCGAGGTGGCGTTCCATCTGGCCCGCCATCGCGCGCAGGTGCCGGGGGATGCGCAGAAGGCGTTTGCAGAAGATTTACTGGCGGCGTTTGCGACGCCCGTTTGATCTCCTCCGCACTTGTGGCGAGGGGGCTTGCCCTAATGCCAGTCAGTTAAGCGCCCTCCTGTAGGAGCGAGCTTGCTCCGGGCGGCGTTCCGACGAAAGCGGTATATCAGGCGATATCAACGTTGACTGTACTGTCGTCTTCGCGAGCAAGCTCGCTCCTACAGGGTTCCGGGCACGACCATCTTCTAATCGCCGACCACCGTCAGCGCGTTGTGCGCTATCGTGCTGAATAACTTCCTGTTCGAGAGCCTGTCCATGCGCAGATTGTTTGTCCTGTCCCTCCTGTTGCTCTCCTTGAGCGCCTGCGCCCTGTTCCCTGATCGCGACCCGCTGAACATCAACGTGGTCGGTATCGAGCCGCTGCCAAGCCAGGAACTGGAAGTGCGTTTTGCGGTAAAACTGCGTGTGCAAAACCCCAATGAAACGGCGATCGACTACAACGGCGTGGCCCTGGATCTGGAGGTGAATGGTCAATCCCTCGCCTCCGGTGTCAGCAACCAATCGGGCTCGATTCCACGTTTTTCCGAAGCGGTCATCGTCGTGCCGGTGAGCGTTTCGGCCTTCTCGGTGCTGCGTCAGACCCTCGGGCTGGGTCAAACGTACACATTGAACAATCTGCCGTATGTGCTTCGAGGCAAACTGGCCGGCGGCGTACTAGGCACGATGCGTTTCGTTGATCGCGGCAAGCTCAGCCTGCCGCGGCCAACCACCGGCACGTGGTAACGCTCACGGCTCGGCCCGTGGTTTAACGGGATCGATCACCTGGGTCACGCAATGTTTGAGACCTTCTACGTGCCAGTTGGCCCATAGCCGACTTCTGCCGGTGCTGTCTTCATCCGGCTCTATCGCCAGCCAGTTCCGAGCGGCGATCAGGTAACGTCCCCGCGCACCGATGGGCAACAGGGTTCCGGTGATGGCGTAGTCGATCTGTTCCTGGTGCTTGCCAATGGACTCCAGAAACTGCACCGCCAATACCGGCGGTGAAGGGTGCACGACCCCGGTCGAGATCAATTGGTAGATCAATCCTGAACCATCGTTGCGATGACGGGACAACGTCGATTCGATCACGCAAGCCCCTGCCACATGAACATCACCGGACACCAGCGTGACCTTGCAGGATTCGGCATGGGCGAAATCCAGCAATCGCATGATCAACCGCTTGCGTTCGTCTCGATGGGGCAGGCTTCGCCAATGGTCGCGCAAATCGTCCTCGAGTTCCTGTTGCCCGGAAATCAGATCCAGCGCCTTTTCGGCCGCCTGCAAATCCAGGTAACCCACGGGAATACTCGACATCAGCAACAGGTGCTTATGCCCCTTGACCTTACTCAGCCAGGCATAAATCGCATCCCAACTGACGGGCGAAATGATCCGGGTTTGCCGAGCCGGCGGGGTCGTCAAATCCGGCGCACGTTCGCTGCGCAAATCGGGAACCAACAATGCCAATTCGCCCAGCCCGGAAAACCCCAGATGAAAGCCGTCAGCGGTGTCGGGAATCGCACAGGGATGAGTATCAGCGGACGGTTTGAGGTGCGGATGAGTCTGGATCAGTTGCTGCTGGAAAATCCTGAAATAGCGTTTGGCCGTGGCAAACAGTCCCTGGAACACCGGGCTTGAATGCAATATCTCATCGTAGGAACCCCAGCCATCGATGATGTCATGGTCATCCCACATCATCACCGTCGGAACGGCGCTGAGCAGCTTCGCGACCTCGGGCTGTTTCCAATGCTCCAGGTAGAGTCTGGTGAAGAACTTGTCCAGATCGGCTTCGATCACCCTGCTGTAAACCGCCTTTCGACGGTCGGCGAAGGTTTTGGCAAACCAGGTTTTCATCGACGACACATTGCTGCGCATATCGTCGCTGTAAACCTGATCGCCCCCCATTAACAACAGATGATAGGGCTTGCTTTGATGAGCGCCCCACATGTGCTCCCAGCGCTCGTTGTTCCGGTCCACCTTCTCCATGTCCTTGGGGTCCGAGAAACCGTTGCACGACACATAGGCCATGCGCGGCGACTGGCCCTCGGGCGGAACGACGAAGTTGGCCTGCGCGTCCTCTATCTTGATCGTGTAAGTGCTGGCAACAGCCTGATCTTGCAGTGCTTTGAAATCGATGCGCCAGACGCGGTACTGAGGTTTGAGCAACGGGATATCAGCGGTGGCCAGCGGTTTCTCGGCAGTGACACCGCCGGGTACTTTTACGCTGGGCGATGATGCGCCCAAGGGTAAAACCACCAGAGCAGACACGTTATAAACATTACCGTTGATGCCACGAAACTGCAGAATCGGGCCGAGTAACAAACTCATGGACAGTCCATCCGTTGACAGGGGTGTGATCGCCTAGAGACTAGACGACAATCACGCCCCCAACGGTTTATGCATTGAACCGCACCCCCGGTTTGGCTCGCTCATCCACCGTCAACTCAAACACGTCCGGGCGCGCGTAGTGCCCGACCACGTCGTAGTCGTAACGGGCGCGGATCAGGTCGTCGGTGTCAATTTCGGCGGTCAGCAACCCCGCCTCGTCACGCAGCGGCCCGGCGAGAATATCGCCCATTAGCCCGACAATTATGCTGCCGCCGGCAATCAACGGACGCTCCGCCGGCCAGTTGGCGATTTCCACGCCCAAGGCTTGCGGTGAGGCCTGGACCTGACAGGCGCTGACCACAAAACAGCGTCCTTCATGGGCGATGTGACGCATGGTGACCTGCCACATTTCCCGCTCGTCCACGGTCGGCGCGCACCAGACCTCCACGCCTTTGGCGTACATCGCGGTGCGCAGCAGCGGCATCATGTTTTCCCAGCACACCACCGCGCCGATCCGCCCGACCTGGCTGTCGATCACCGGCAAGGTCGAGCCATCGCCCTTGCCCCAGATCAGCCGTTCGGTGCCGGTGGGCATCAGTTTGCGATGTTTGCCGACCAGCCCGGCCTGTGGATCGAAATACAGCGCGGTGCAGTACAAGGTGCTGCCCGCTCGTTCGATCACGCCGATCACTAGGTTGGCGCCCGTGCGTGAAGACAATCCGGCCAAGGCATCAGTTTCGACACCGGGCACGTCGATGGCATTGTCGAAATACCGCGCAAACGCTTCACGACCTTCTGGCAGTCGATAACCCAATTGCGTGCCAAAGCCCTCGCCTTTGGGGTAGCCACCGAGCAACGCCTCCGGCATGACCACCAGTGCGGCGCCGGATTCGATAATAGCGGTTTCCCAGGAGAGGATCTGATCGAGGGTATCGGCCTTGCCGCCGGGCAAGGCGCCGATTTGCAGGGCAGCAACAATGGACTTGGGCATCGCGGTAACTCCATCAGGAATGAGGTGTTGCTCATTCTCCGGCGTCACCGGATCATGAATAAAGCCCGACTCACTGCTGAATGATATGAACCAAATGAATATCGCCACCGTCGACCCGCACCGACAGAAATCTTAGACTATTTGGCGGTTTTATAGCGTCCAAAATCCCACTAGGTCAGAAAGCGTGGACTTCTCGTCGCCCTAGGACGGAATTCATGTAATTTCCGTAGGATGCGTCACAAAAGGTGGACTTTTAATCGTGAGATTTGCAACTTGGTTCCCCCGCGCCGACGTAATTCTTGGAATAAACGGCTCTTTTTCAGCAAAAAAAATTGCTGCCGACGCAATTCATGGCGTTTGAATCGTCCTACGACACAATAATTGGAAAGTCTGTCGTCTAGAGATGGAGTCTGATGACAGACCTGTATTTTCTGCGACTCCAGAACTCCGAACTAAAAAATTGAAAACTAGAGAACTAATTTCATGAAAAATCGGTGGCCGTATTCTCGAGAAACATTAGTTGCGCTTGTTCTGTCATTTGTCGGTTTGGTCTCGCAAGCCAAGTACACCGACGTAGAATGAAAACATCCGGAGGAATACCAGCCAATGAGCGATGGACTTGAGGCTGCAGGCCACAGCAACTGTGCATACCGCCCTTGTGGAGATAAAAAATGACGATGCCAGAGGAGCGTTCGCGCGCGGTGGTGCAGACTCGCGATTTTTTAGTTGAGCTAAGCCGAGATAGCTCCCTTCCAGATCGAGTAAGGCGTGATGCCAAGTTTTTGTTACGGCACTTTCCAACGCGAGATGACGTGGCCTTGGCAGGACGCATAGAGGAACATAGCGACACTTTGCCTTTCGGAGCTTCGGGGCCCGTGTTCAGCTCTACAATTACGCGTTGAAAGTAGGCCCGAATTGGCACACGGTTTGTACTGAATGATTGGTTGGTGACGGTTCGCCGTCGCCTCCCTCCCTGCAGGTTCTCATCCAAATTTCCCGTTGCTGACCCATATTGAACCGATGAATACCCCAACGATTGCTCGGCGTCAGGTAAACAAGAAAGGCGAATTGCGTGACGCCGCGATCGCCGCATTCTGGGATTTCAGCGCCAATCGCGTTCTGCTGAAGGATTCCGAGCGACTGCTTCAGATCAAAGCAGGGTTTTCCGCTCAGCTTTTCCAAGTGGTTCGCATTGCTTTTGACCTTCATGGGCGTAGCTTAGAGATGCTCTTCAACGCGTCAATCTCCACGTTCAAGCGACGTAGCCGTGAACAAAGGCCCCTCAACTCCGTCGCTTCAGAACGGCTAGATCGAGTTGCCGTGGTTTGCCATTTGGCTGAACAGGTGTTCCAAAACAGAAATATGGCCGCATGCTGGATGTCGAAACCAAACAAAGCCCTCGGCGGAGATACGCCAGTACTGCTCTGTGGAACTGAGATTGGAGGCAAGCAGGTTCGTCGGGTACTTCAAGCGCTGGAATGGGGAGGTCCTGCCTAGATTTAAAATTCGGAGCGTAAGCGTTCCGCTAATCGACGCCTGGGTTTTAGGAAATTTCATTCGAGAGGTTTTCGGTCGGGCGCTTGCGGACTGTGTACAGTTGAATCGGTCAAGTACAAGCGATACCAGTTGCTCGAATAAGTTGGGCAGCGGGTTGGTTGCGGATTAAGTGAAAATAAGATCCCATTCACGAGCCAGCAAGACGCGGCACGCTGCCACTGAACCACCGAAGCAGCGTTGTGAAACCGTTTGCATATTGGCTTCGGTAACGTAGGTAATCACTTCGCCTCGCTCATCAAATAAAACGCCGCCCGCTCCTATCAAAAGTGCGTGGCCCGCGACAACGTCATGTGCAGAAACCGGATAAAGAGAGATGCCACAGACCCCCTCCCCGGCGGCGACTTTGGCGAGCCTGTAGGCAATGGATGGCATTGCTACAAAAGTGCTGGGTTGGCAGAGCTTGCTATTAAGTTCAGGCTTATTGATTGCAGCGGCACTGACCATCACGAACTCGTCGCTCGACAACGTTTTGGTAGTAAGCCGTGACGTGACCGACTGTCCATTGCGGTTCACCTCGGCCATCCCTTCTGCCCAAGCAATGCAATCAGGCGTTCCCTCAACGGTGACGGGGGCATACACCACACCTAATACCGGCGACTGTTTGTGCAATAGACCGATGGAAAGGGCTGAGCCTTTGAGCCCCTTGAGAAAATCTGCGGTCCCATCGTTCGGGTCAACGACCCAGCACCATGGATGGCCCGTCAGAAGATGTCCGGTCTCTTCTCCCCAGAAGTCGCATGGAAGAAGCTTCAGCAGGTGCTGATGTAAGAACTGTTCGATTTCTTCGTCTACGGCGGCCTTGTCACCTTGACCCCGAGGTCCGTCAACTCTCGCCCACTCGGCAATCAGTAGCTGGCCGGCACGAATAACGACCTCAATGGTCTGAGTGAGCAGTTGCTCAAGGTTGGGGTTTTGCACGAAATGGGAAGCCCTATGGTTGGGTGAGGTAATGCGATGGTCCTCGACTATAAGGCGACGCGAATCGCCCTTCAGTCGTCTAATAAGCTGTCAGCCAAACTGGCAACATCTTCTCAAAATCTGTGTGTGCCCTCCTGCCTCTTTCCGCAGAACTCGATGGCTTTGCCTTCAATCTACGCTTGCAATGACTGTTAATGGCTGATGAGCTTACGTGCAGCGGAAGGATTTCGCTGCCATTAGGACTCTGTCCGTTTTTGGGTTAAGGGTTGTAGAGTCAGGCTTTTCAAACTGTGCGCCCTGTTGCTTCGACCTGTAGTAGTAGGCAAGCCGCTTTCCCTTTCTGGGTGATGACGAACGTCTGCCCTTGCGCAACCAATACCAGCAGACGGCGCATACGGCGGCGAGCCTGGCTTTTACTGTAAGTGGTGCGCATGGCTGATACCCTAATAGAATAGCCTTCTATTCCATTCTGCTACCTCAGCGCACCGACGGCACCACCCAACACATGGGGGTCGACACAGCGCTCGCAGGTCGATAACACCTGAAATTCCAGGCGTTATCGAGATAAATCTGCGGTTGCGCCTAGAATCCTAGGAGCTCGCTCAATGAAGTGTTTGGTGGCAAGCGGGCTACCGCGTAGGCGGTTGGACAACCAGCAATGGATTCGGACGATCGTTGCAGAGAAACGAACGCTCTAGATCGCTGTTATGTCGACGGAAGCAGCGGCTGACCACCGCTATACCCTCACATTTTATTTCACATATTTTAAGACAACACCTCAGCAAATACATGGCTTGCAGACCAACGTGCCGCACATGTAAGACTCATACCCTTCACATTTTTTGGCGCGCCTCCCGAGCGTGTAAAACACTGTATGGCCACGCTAGCCGACGCCCACAGTAGGCTCAACACCTTCCAAATGCCCTACTTAGTAGTCGATCATCATGCGCCTGCAAAACGGCCAATCGGCCGGTGTCCGACGCGAACGATTGTAGGGCGGCGAGGCTGATGGGCCACCAGATCAGGTCGACCGTGCCAGCGAATGGATGCGCTCAGATCGTCGGACGGTGACAAAAAGAGCAACAAGCAGGTGCCTGATAGTCAAAAACGGTTACACACAGATGCAATATCCGATAACTGTCAGACCCGGATGTTGCATAACCCCCCTTTGACACGCAAGCTGGTGCCACCCCAGCGCCACGTATGAATTTCCGAGCCCCCCCCCGCTCTATTACATTCGTTATTCTTGGCCGCTGTCTTGGGGGGTGAGTCGGTAGGTGAGCGCCTTCGCCGCGCGCACGCCTGCGAACTGAACGGATGTGGTTGGCTGTAATTGGAGCTGGTCTAACGGATTGATGATTATTCGTACCTCGGGATCTCCTGCCCCTGCTTGAAGGTTGCCGATTACGACTAGAAAAAAGTTGGGAGTAGTCCGAGCCCTTTCGATCTGACTCGGTTCGAGTCGAATCACATCAGGGATGGCGTTGGCATGCACCTTGTATTCGTAAAAATTGTCGAGTTGGTCGATCGCATCTGCTCCAACATTGTGCTGATTGCGAATGTCGACGATCTCACTTTCATCGAGTCCAAGAACCAAGCGGCAAATCTCTGCGCCCAGGCTTTCCTGTTCCTCTTGTGTGTAGTTGCGCGGGGCCGGCCCAGCGCCTGGCAGCCGCTTCGCCTTGGGGTTGTTCATATCGACATCCTGCAGTTGCTTACCGCTCTTCGTCCCCTCCTTCGGTGGCACAGATTTTTTCGTGTGGGTTCCCACCAGAATCTCCCCTACGGGATTCGTCAGCCTCAGTTTCGAGAGGTCTACCAGGGTCTTCGGCGGCTGCCTGCGCGCGGAGCCCTCTTCCGGAGTGCCGGTTGGCCTGTCCCCCGGTTTGGTGCTCAACTTCTTTTGACGGCGTCGCGCCGATTCCTCTGACAGTTGCTGGAGCACGACGCTGCCGGCAACCTCGCGCTCGGCGCGGTCACGCTTCTGCTCAGCCTCCAGACTCGCGGCAGTCTTGATCGCCTCAGCCCGATGCCCCGCTTTTGCGGTGGCCCAAGCTGCCAGCCAATCGTGGGCCATCCGCCGCGTATCGCTGGCGAAGACCGTCGCGACTGCGTACGCACCGGAATCCGGATCGCCTATATCGTCCGGATCGGCGATGTAAAACGTTGCTGCGCTCATGTCGATCCAGGCTCGCGCCGCGAAGGACAAGACTTTGCTCGGGATGAGATCCTCCAGCGTGACACTTAGATCTCGCAGAACGCAGACGTTGAACCGCGATAGCGCCTCCCATGACACCCGAATGCTGGCTTCGCTGTCAGAATCGCTTAATGCCAGATCCTTGCGCAGGTTGGAAACCGCGCTGGAGAACATGCTAGTGAGTTCGGGGCTGTACTCAGCGTGTTCGGCCCCCTTGATCCGCGCCAGAGAGGTGTCGACGCGCGTGAGCCCGTAAGGTTCGACAAGTGAGTCGAGCTGCGCTAGAGCTCCACCCGGCGCCCAGATCGGGATTTGGCGTGACAATCCGCCAGCAATGAGCGGGTTTTCGATCGCGAAGACGGGGCGCATCGACATCCAGCGATCCCCCACCCACACCGGGCTTCGAGTTAACTTGCCTCGTTGATCGACCGGTGCCATGGCAAGAATGCGCAATGCTTCGAGCATCACAAGCAACTGCTCCTTGGTCAGGGTATTTCGCTTGGCTAATTTTCGGAGAATCACCTTCGCGTCCGTTGCGTCCGGGGGGCGGACGTCCAGCGCACTCCACAGTGGCTCCGTACCCTCGACAGCCGGAACGAATGGCTGCATGAGACCGAAAACAGCGCGCCCATTTCGAACAACTGACGGTCGCCGCCAGCCAACATTGGTGGAAATCAGCCCTTCCCCCCTCCCGAACTCCGAGCGTAGTGTGCCAAGACTCAATTGACCGGGGTGGCGCAGTGTCCCGCGACTGGGTATCTGGGTTGCGAGTGCACGGTACAGGGGGGCTGCATGGTCCGCGGCTGCGGTTGCATCCACAGGAAAGTCTTCCCGAATCGTGCGTAGTCTATGGAAAAGTTGCTCGGGCCGTGGGTCGCCCGCTACGCCCAGAACGGCAAGTACCTCCTGGAATGCAGCATTATCGAGCCCGCCATCGAGGTATGCGGCAGGGTTGTTCCCGAAGAACGCCTCAGTAACCTTCGTCCTGATCCGAAGCTGGTCAGGCTCAGTGGCGGCCCCGCTGGCTGAGGTGAGCCAAGGAATCGAAGCAGCGTTCGCTACCCACCATGCATCGACGAAGCCCCGCGGCTGCCAAGAATAGTAATCGTCGACGGCGCGTATCCTGGTGCAAGAAGCCAGACGGTCCCAGGCCCGATTGAGACTGTTCAGGATTGCGTTCGCGCGTCGGATTCTGTCACCAGTCTTCTTCTCGCACGCAATGTTAGAAAGCACTGCATCCAAGTCGGGCGACATTAGATCCGCCAACGTATATGTTGCCCCGATATCTTCCATCTGGGCATTGCGCCGTATTGGTGAGCCGGTCCGGTAGCGACTGACTCCCGGTTCGGTATTCGCGAAACGCAGATAATGCGCTGGGTGTTCGACCAGTCGTGGTGCAGTCTCAGCCCCCAGGTAGCGAAACAGACGCTGAGCTCCGATCCCTTCGCGACCAGACTCGGCGCGCAACTTCTCTGCATACCGGCTGTGAAGCCAGACCAAGCCAGGCGTCTTGCCTGCAGCCACACGCCATGAGTTCGCCTCGCGCTCAATGATGTAGGCCTCACTCGGCCTTGCCGTCGTGGGTATCGTCTTTCCGGTTGCGTCGTAGGTGACCGCAGCGAACCGGACCGCTTGACCAATACCGGCCCCCAACGTCTGTCGGTCTCCAACTGGCAGTTGCTCAAATGCCACACGTAGCGCGTCGGCCTGCTCGTCGGTCAGCGGCGTACTTAGTTCAACTCTATCGTTGCCAGCTTTTGCGAGCACTCGTAACGCAGCAACATCGGTTGCCTCCATGAGAAGGCGATCACTCCTTCGCAGCCAGTCTCCCACGCACTCGCATCCCGGTCGCATCCCATATACCGAGTGAAGCCGTTGACCGATGTCAAGAACGTCCCACAGGATGTTCGCCTTCTCGGGCAACAGCACTCCCAGCCCGACAGCATCCTCGGGGGTGACCCGGGCGGCGTCGTCCAAAACGAGGCATGGCAGTTTTTCGAGGTCTTTTGTCAGTCCGGTTTTTATAGCGATCGCGACGAGGTCCGCAGCGAACTCCGGGGTGCACGAGACGTCATCGAGCAACTTGAGAGCGTCGGCCACCTCTACGAGTTTCGGAGCCTGCGCTCCGATGTCGCGAAGTGCTTCAAGTGTCTCTCGCCAACGATTGTCGTCTGACCTGACCGCCGCGATAACGGTCCCGGGGGTGCCTGCGACGGATTGAACGTCATTAGGAGTCAGCACATGTTCGAGTTCCAGAGCCTCGTACGAGAGCTCATGGAGGTGATACCGCTGGTTCCCGTCCGGAAGTGTCACTTCCTTGGCGAAAGCTACACGCGCGCTTTTCATCAAATGACGATCGATTTCCGCCCGCAACTGCCCGGTGGTTTGCCCATCGTCGTCCAACTCGCTTTGCAGCGGAACCGCAGCCCATGCGGCAGCAGGGTTGCGCTTGAAGTGGTCAAGCATGGATTCCAGCCACAGGACACTGAGCGGTTCGACTAACGAGTGATTCCACGGATCGTCGGAGATGTCTCGCCGGCTGGTCAACGGGTCGAACTGGGCCATAAGTCGAAAAGGCAGACCGATGGGGCGTACCGGAAGGCCGACATGCAAATGTCCTGTGTCCGCGCCACCCACAGAGAACGCAACAGCAATAGGAGTGCACCGCGTCTGGGCCTTGCGTGCTCGAGTACGATCCGTATGCACTGGAACCGACCGTGAGTAGACCACCCATTCCCGAGAGTCGGAGGCCTTAGCACTGCGCCGAGTTATCTCACCGCTGGCGCACTTAATAAACTCGGGGGCGCAGCGATCCAAGTGAAGCTTGGCTAGTACCTCGCCGTCAGGACTGCGCATCACCACGGTGTTGAGAGCGGACAGGAAGACCAAACCAGCGTCACTCCAACGCGTCAACCAAGCGGTCACTATCGCCGCTGTAGACGCGTCGGACTCCAATGGGATCACGAACATCGTCATGGCATCCGCAGGCTCCTCACCTGGCCACGTTATGTTGCTCGATGCAACCGACAGATCGTTTGCTTCGTAGCGCACCCGGAAGTGGCCCTGATGAACCTCAAGGACGTCGGAAAGCGCATGGAGCATTTTCAGTCCGATTCCAAACCGACCCAACTGCTCAGGGTCGTCCACTTTTAGGCTCAGCCAAGGGATCGCTAGGGCCCAAACGTCGTGAAGAGTAAGACCGGCCCCGTTGTGCCGAAACATGAGGCACGACCCGGTCGCGTCAACCATAAACTCTGCGTACGTTGCACCGAGATCGTCGGCGTTCTGGATAAGTTCGGCGAGACCTTGCAGCCGGTCATCGCTGATGTGACCCGCACTCGACTCAGCATTGGCAAGCGCGTTTCGAATGCTCGCAGGCAGCGCCTTGAGTTTGGCCGAAAGTGCTTCGACACCAGCGTCTGCAGCCAGACCGTCTTGAGGAACAAGCGAAAAAGTGCGGGGCGTTGCGGGGTCGTGGTGAACGACTTCGTGGGCCTCCTTCTGAGCATCCAGCGCAGTAAAAAACCGCTGTTTCCGCCGTGTTGCCATTCAGTCCACCCAATCCATGTTTCTTCGCTGCCGCGACAGTTTCAACACTCGCATCTACCCCGGTACGGCGCGCCAAGGCGACCAGAACGCAGTTAAATCGCATGATCAACCATTTGGGAGGATGCGCTCAACTACGTAGGCTACCACTTGGGATAACCATAGGCTGTGAAAGAACGGTCCGGAGCCTAAACGCTGCGCTGATTCCCCTGACGCCCGGCCATCGCCATCACCACTATTACAAGCTTACCCAGCACGCCCTGCTGCGCTACTCCGACAGGGTGCAAGGAGCCATCAAAGCCCCACTGTTCTCAGCTTCTTGCTCGCATCCCCCTCCTCCCCATACCCTAAAGTATCGCGTCTGCCGTTGAGCCTCCGGCTTATATTGCGGAACGATTCAATTCACAACCAGCGCCCCTGCTCTTTCCGCACCAAAGCGTGCATGGCGTCAATGCTCAACGACAAGGCGGCAGCGCGACGCTTTGCAACGTGTGCAGGTGATAGGAAACACTTGGTGTTCTCGCTAGCGCTGGATAGACAGATGGCCTGGAAGCTCGCTTCATCAGCCCGCCCCGAGAGCATCCGACGGGTGCGGTCATCGAACAACATGAAGCGGATGGGATTCAAACGCAGTAACGCTCGCCACTTGGCATCCAACGAGACAAAAAACGGAATGTGAAATGCACCATAGCTATTTTGCGCGGCCATACGCTCCAGTAGTCGTAAGTGTGAGATATCCCAAGCCATTCCCTTTACTTTTTCAAGCATCGTGTGCGAACGACCAGTGACAGGTCCGAAAAAGGGGGCCGGCTGCTTGGTCGCTATCCCCTTCCAGATCAGACTCAAGTCGGACATCGGAATAAAACCTAGATCATTGACGCAGTAGTCGATCAGTTTTCCGAAAATCGTCTTCACATCTCGATTGGGAACATGCCAAAGCCCCGCCAGCCTCAGCAGCAAGGCCTCTGTCGCCAAGGCCGATGCCTCATGGCGCAAAAAATCTTCGTTCGTGTGAAGGTCGTAAATCAGCCGCACAGCCGCTGGGCGAAGCCCCTCCTTCAAGGCGTCGATCGATTCACCATGGAAGTGCAGCTCCTCCGTATCTCGGTAGCGCTCCCAATCGAGATAGTCCAAAGTGCGGAACGCGACGAGCGTGTCGATCGGTCGCTCGTTACTGGTGTCATCTCGTGTCAGTCGGACATTTTCATAGAGAAACGGCAAGATATCGAATTGAACCCGCGGATTGTTCGCCTTCAACATGAGAACGCTTTTGACCCGCGCAAGATCCTGATCTCCAGAGGTCGTCTGCTGATTGATCAGCCGCCTTAATCTCTCAGCGAAGTTCGAATCGAAACTGAGCGAGTAATCAAGCAAAAGTTCGGAGCGACCAGCCTGCAGCGCTCCCTGCACAGCCGTCTCCGCTGAGACAAAGAAGGCCCTAGGCCCCTGAATAACCGGTATTATAAATTCATTGCCATCCACGCCAAGGCCAAGACTCAGGTCTATTCCACCTGGCTGATCCGTACTGACCAGGCTCCGCAGCGCTGCGCACTCAGCAGCGCGCTCATCAAGCAACTGCCAAGCCTCCTCATGATTAAACACTGCCGCTCGATACAACTCATCGATTACTGCCGGCTGCACGCGCTTCCTCCTTGATACCACCCACCCCTGGAACGCCCTCAGTCAGCTTTAAGGGCCAATAGGCATCTGCTGAGACTTAATTGTTGAGCGCCGAGAGCCTCAGCGCAATTGCCGATGCACCATGCTGACGCCTGCTCAGCTATCCAAAACTTGCTCGCTTGCAAGGTTGATGACGGAGTTCAAAGTTACAGCACAACTCGCTTCGTCGCGAACGAGGTTCGCAAGGAGAGCTGCATTTTTTTGCTGCTGGATTATCGCTGGGCTATTTCAAACCCCAGCCGTTGAAGCGTGGTGCGCTCTGCGGCCTTCAACTTCTTGACCGCCCAGACCAGGAGATTTTTGGGCCTTGAACTCGCGACATAGGCGAGCCTTGCCGCTTCCAAGTTCTTGTCACCAATCCAATCCGCCCAATGTGACTGATCCCCTCGCCTGGAAGCTGAAACCAGCATTGTCGCTTCGTGGGTTTCTCCCTTGATCTGATGAATCGTCGCCAGTCGGATGCGGCTCTGGTGCAACGCCACCAACGAAAGTCTCTGAGTGACAAGTTGCTCACCGAGTCCCGCCGGTGAGCGCAAACCAAGTTCTGCCAATGGTGCAATTGCCACAGCGATATCTGCGATGACAAAGGCCTGCATTGGCAGCTCATTAAGACGGGCCTTGGCCACTCTGCACCACCCCCTCCAGTGTTGCCCTGCGATAGAGGCGCCCGTGGTCGTGACAAATGCCAACGCCTGATGGAGAAACAATCGCCACTCGAGCTCGGACTCGACATCCACAGGGCAGTGGAAGGAATTGGGTTTTGCCGAATAGTCCAACTTGCTTGCCAGCCACCCTCCAAACAGCGCGAGCGACTTCTGGATAGCGAACGCCGAATCATTGCCCGCCAAGGCGCACGCCAGTGCCAAGCGCTCGGTATCGTTCAGATCGTTGGCGCCACTGCAAAACCGGTTCAGCGTCGAGTGACCACGCGAGACGATCACCCGGTTCGCGTAGCTGTCACTGAGGCTCATGAACAGAGGCATCGCTTCAGAGGGACAGTCGTCATACTCGACAATCACAGGCGCAGTAGGCTGAATCGCTGGATTGCCGTGGATTTTGTTCCCCGGCACCAGTTCGGAGCACAGGTCGACAATTGCCTGCGAACTGCGAAAATTCTGACGCAGCTGCATACCGGTGAATCTATGATCGCGGATGAAACACATGACACGTGCAGGATCCGCATGGCGAAATCCGTAAATCGACTGATTGAGATCCCCCACGACATGCATTTTCACGCCCAGCCTGAGCAAGCCCTCCAGGACGTTCAATTGCTCCACCGAAAGATCCTGACATTCATCGATTACCAGAAATGGATAACGCAGGGCTAGTCGCGTGCAAAAGGCTGACAACTTTGCCTCCTGCAGGATCTGGATCGCGAGATGCTCGACATCCCGGTAGGTGGCAAAACCTGACGCTTTGAAACGCGTCTTGGCGTCCCTGAGGTCGCGCAGTTGCCAATCGGCCAAGACCACGGCGTTCAGCTTGCGGTCCAGTCCAGGTTCACCCGTTCGGAAGACAAATTTACCCGTAGCCAGATCAAAGTCGTATTGGTTGGCAGGAACACGGATGTGTTCTAGGGCGTATTTTGTTTTGAAGAACACCGTTGACGCAGTGTCGACCAGCCTCAACCGGAAATCGCCGTCCTTGCCGGCATAGCCGGTGAGCGTGTGGGCTACGGGCGCCACGAGACAATTGAGGATGAAGCTGTCAATCGTCGACACCCAGTGCGGATAAGCCACCGGAGCCCGCCGTTGGTGGGCAATCAGCCGGGTTTTCAGTTCATTGGCGGCGCTGTTTGCAAATGACAGCAGCGCAATCCCCCCCGGATACCCTCGCCAATCCTCAATCTCACGGGCCACTTTGGCGGCGATGACCTCAGTTTTTCCGCTTCCCGGACAGGCCTCCAAGTAAATATTTTCGTCGATGGAGGACCCCAAATACTCGCGCTGCTCTTCGCTGGGAAAGGTCATTAAAGTGGCTTCTCAGCAATACCGCATGCCCAGAGGATCGCCTGTTTGATGTAATGCGGTACCGCAAAGGCGCAATCGTTTTGCTCGAGCTTGTCGGCCATTAGTTGCGCGTACAGGCCCTTACCCATGCTATTGGAGTCAATGCGCTCGAGAAGTTCGTAGGCATACTCGGCCTTCTGCGATTCAGACAGGGCACCAAAGTCGGCCTCGAGCATGATCTTGAACGATGCCTTGACCGGGCCGTCTGTGGGCCAGTTCTCATACGCTACTCGCAGCATGACTTGCAGATTGTCCGCCGTCATCGCCAGGTCATACTCAAAGGTTTTCAGCTCGCCACTAAACAACCGCCCATATTGGGACATCGCAATGTTGGGGGTCAGGGCCAGCGCAGGGTTGGTCCCAACGGCCAGATTCCCTAGATACGGTTTGAAGACCACTTCGACAAGCTGCTCCTGCACCAACACCTTCTGGTTTTTGGCCGGGTCCTTGTCGGTGAGACCTGCGCAGGGAATGGGCAGGTTACGGCTACGCAACTGCCCCTCGACCTCACAAAACAGTTGCATGAAATGGGCGAAATAGATGCCATTTAGATTGATTACTGACACCCCGTAGTCATCTAGGGTGTTCAAACCTTTGCCGCGGTCCGCGAGGACGATTTTCGCCAGCTCCGGCAGCGCAATGGCCTCCGCCACTCCTTCGACCAGAATGACGCCTCTGGAAAAAAGTAGGTTTGACTTGGTCACGTCCAGCCACCGGTCGATAAAACGGCGACTAGGTTCCGACAGGCCGCAAAAGCGCGCAGGAACGGCCAGCGGTTCCGCTCCGCCGTTGATGTGGATGATGTTGTTGATTGAAACGGCCGACGAAATCACCGTGGAATGGGTGGTGATCACCACCTGAATATTCTTGTTCAGGGCCACCTCCTGCAGGTGCTTTAACAGCCTGATCTGAAGTTGCGGATGCAGATGCGCTTCCGGCTCCTCAATCAGCAGCAACTTATGCAGCGTGCGCTCCTCCGGGCCCTCGCCATCCTCAACGATCAACTCGGCGAGGATGGAGGCGATGTAGAGCAGATTGTTGTAGCCCAGACTGTTCTCATCCAGCGAGCGGAACTGCGACAATTCGGCAGGTGATCCATTAGGAAAATAGAGCAAACGCAAGCCTTCGACGATCCTGGTGAAGTTGGATTCCGAAAACTGAATCGTCGTGTTTTGCGACAGCCTTTCTCCGAGGGCCGCACGCAGGCTACTGGAAATCAGTGCATTCGCCCGTTTAATGTCCTGTTCAGCGGCCAACTGGGAATTGAAGTCGGCGACTTTCACTTCTAGCGGATGTAACGTTCCGTTCTTGGCGCACGCCTGTAACTGATCCTTGCACAACGCCTTCATCAGCTTGGATAGCCTTGACTGCCGTCCCTCCCGCAACTTCTGCTCCGCATCGCGCAACGGGGGCAAATAGATGCAGTGAATCAGATCCAACGTCTGTTGATTGAGTACCCCGGTCCTGATGGCGCCGCCCCAGAGATCCTGACTGTAGCGGCCGCGTACTTCCCGGTTCAACACGCTCAGATTGAGCACCGCTTCGTCCTGCCCACCACACCAGGAGTCAAGCGCTACTTTCTCGAACACGCTTAGATCACCAAAAATCGCCTTGATGGCGAAACTGGAGGCAGGCACCGCGTCAAGCTCGAACGACTTGTGGAAGTCGCGCTCGTTGACCGAACGTTTTCCCGACTCCGAATCTTGAAAAAGCTGACGCAACGCGTTGATCACGCCCGTTTTGCCCGCGCCGTTCTCCCCGACCAACACGTTCAGCCCCGCATGAAACTCAACGGTAAAGCGCCTGCCGAAGCTCTTGAAGCCCTCAATCTCTACCTGTCTCAAGTACATTAAATCTCATCCTTTCCATTTAACGTTTAGCGACTTCGCTTGCCCGCCCGCCCGGGGCTGACCAATGTCGCCAAATGGCAAAGGGATGTCCATAGGACATTAGCTGCCAAGTAAAAATGCCCACCAGCTAATTCAATAGCAGTCGTGGTTCGCATGAGTTTTCACTACGATTGGAGTTCTTTTCATAAAGAATGGAATCAGCCGACCATCCGTGTCGCGAAAACCTTAAACGCCAGCATGGGCGCCGTTTGTGAAAGGTTTGATGTCGTGATGTCGCGCCATTGTTAGAAGAATTTCCGCGGTGCGGCGCTGAGCAGCCGCACTCCCAAACACACCTCCTGCTCGGCGACACTCTGGCCCCGCAGTTGTATCGATCATGATAAACAACGGTCAATAGCTACCCTCGGAAACTGGCGGCTTTCGGCCAGCTTCAGCCCTTCGCGACAGACTGCAATCGGCCAGAAGTAGCATTGGAATATCCTCCCTGCCATGAGACAAAGACCGGGAGCTCTGCGAACCACCCACACAATCAAGGAGAGCTGCACATCATGGACGAAGCCATTACTTACCGAATCGCAACGGTAGAAGATGCATTTAGCATTTGTGAGTTGGGACAATTGCTTAACGCGGTGCATCACGCTGCCCGTCCCGATATTTACGCGGCTGCCACCCAAGACTTCGCGCGCGACCTTCCTCACTGGTCAGGTATTTTCGAGAAACCGGGTCAGGTTGTATTCATCGCGAATGTCGGTCACCAAGCCGCGGCCTTCATTACTGCCAGCCTGTCGGCAAGCTCCGGGCCGCTGATGCAACCGCTGAATGTTGTTCGCATCGGATCGGTATGTGTTGCCGAGCAATTTTGGGGGAAAGGTATTGGACGTAGGCTTATTCAACTCGTTAAAAACTGGGCAATCGAAAATGACGCTCAGGACTTGAGGTTGTCTGTCTGGCCGTTCAATGCACGTGCTGCTCGCATGTACACAGAGTTCGGGTTTGAGACACGTGCTTTCGAGATGGGAATGCGTCTGTGAAGGCGATTCCCCTAAAGGTGAAAAGAGGTTCGAGGGACGTCTGCGGGGTCATTCGTGACTGACAGCAATCGGCCGATTCTGTTGAAAAAGTAGCTCCCCTGTCTGGCCTGCGGCAAAATCTCTGCATTGGCCAGCAGGGAAGCACGCAGCATGATGGGACAGTTATCGAGTGGGCAGGAGCGGCTGTTTTACTCGTTCAACCTTGAAGATCACATTCCAGCCAATCACCTTCTGCGCAGCATTGATCGGTGTCTCGATCTGAGCGACCTGCGCCATTACCTCGCCGATTTCTATAGCCCGATTGGGCGTCCGTCGATTGATCCTGAACTGATGATTCGCATGCTGATCGTGGGCTATTGCTACGGCATTCGCTCAGAGCGGCGGTTGTGCGAAGAGGCCCATTTGAACCTGGCGTATCGCTGGTTCTGCCGGTTAAGCCTTGAAGATGAAGTCCCCAATCACTCGACCTTTTCCAAAAATAGACACGGCCGTTTTCGGGACAGCGATCTGTTTCGCTGGTTGTTTAATGAAGTGCTGCGTCGTTGCATGGAGGCAGGTCTGGTCAAGGGTGAAGGCTTTGCCGTGGACGCCAGCATCATCAAAGCGGATGCGAGTCGGCAGCGCGGCGTACCGGGTGATGAGCCGGTCAACTGGAGCGATCCGACCCTGAGCACCCGCGCCGTGCGTGAGTATCTTGAAGCCCTCGATGAAGAGGCTCTGGCCGAAACGCTACCGAAGCGCCTGTCGCTGACGGATCCTCAAGCCCGCTGGACCGCAGCTCCAGGTGGCCCAGCGTTCTACGCTTACTCCACGAATTATCTGATCGATACCGAGCACGGCGTGATCATGGATGTGGAACCCACACCGGCTCATCGAACCGCAGAAGTCGAGAGCACCAAGACGATGATCGATCGGGTCGAAGCGCAGTTCGACATCAAGCCGGAACGCCTCATTGGCGACACCGCTTACGGTACCGCGCCGATGCTGGCCTGGATGGTGGAGGAAAAAGACATCGAGCCGCATGTGCCGGTGTGGGACAAAACTGAGCGCAAGAACGACAGCTTTTCGAGTAACGATTTCCACTGGAATGAAGAGGCCGAGGAATACCGCTGCCCGGCCGGCAACGCATTGCGCAGCGAATGGCGAGCTTTCAAAAACGAGCGTTCGCACGTCACAAAAGCCAACACCATCATCTTCCGATCCAGACAGACCGACTGCGCGACATGTCCGATGAAAGCCAAGTGCTGCCCGAACACTTCGATTCGCAAGATCGCTCGCAGCGTCCATGAAGCCGCTCGCGATGTGGCTCGGCGCATTGCAGCAACGCCGGCGTATCAGCGCTCTCGCCACGAACGTAAAAAGGTCGAAATGTTGTTTGCCCACCTCAAGCGCATCCTGAAATTGGATCGCCTGCGGCTACGTGGCCTGAGTGGCGCGACGGATGAATTCACGCTGGCCGCTGCGGTGCAGAACCTGCGACGGCTGGCCAGATTTTCATCTCAAGGGCCACCAGTCACAGGATAGGTGCGCCTGCACCAAGCAAAAAACCTCAAATTAACCCAATAACAGAGCAGCAAAGGTCACCGAAGGGCCGAAAAACCACTCAATGTGGTGAGTAGGTTCTCCGGTGGTGCTCGTGCCTGAGTTCAAGCCATTTGAAAATCCCACTTTTTCAACAGAATCGGCTAAAAGCTGACGGTGGCGACGGGTAGAGATCGCCAAGAGCAGACACTTCCCCGAAGTGCTAGTTGTTCGGGAGTGGTACGCAGACAGATAAACAATGGACAGCCTAACGACTCCCCTCGTCTCCGAAGAAATTGTCCCTTGCGACCAAGCCAAAATCATCAGGGGCGTCAGCAGCTTTGTCGCTGAACAAATTCTCGGTCCGCCGTTCCTGCTTAAGGTAAGCAATGGTCTTGAAGAAGCAGCCCTCACAGAGATGAAACTCATACCGCTCGCCGTCATGTCTGGTGCCATAACCCCAGTGAGCGTGGAGGCTGGCATATTGAAGTCCGCCATTCTCAGAACGCGTGGAACTGCTGCATGCATCACACAAGACGTCAATGACGGTCTCGATCTCGACTCTTCCCGTGATCTTCATTGCTGCCCTCTACGTATGTCTTGAATCAAGACGTCAGCATACAGTTTGCGAACCGGACCTATTGAACCGTTTGATGCAGCAACATTGACGCCACAGCGTTTGCTTGAGGCGGTTGCAGTCCCTGCTGACAGGCACCTTTCGACCCAACGATAGCAGTGGCGACAGGCAAAAATTAGCCAATTTCTGCCTTTCTTGAATGTCTGTTTTGGGAAGTGGTCCTTCGATATGGAGGTTCTCCCTGAAGAAAAGTCTCGGGAGCGGCAAGTCGCGGCTGATATGAACTCGTCAAAAGTTACGAGTCCGTCGCCCCAGTCAGCAGTGGTTCGGCCTCACGTAGCCGTATCGATAAATAGCGAACCTAAATCCTCCAGCCGTGGTTGCAGGGGATTAGACCTGAGCAGACGGGACTCTCGACTGGATAAATTCGCCATGCTGATAGAATCGCACTAGCAACCCATAACACCCCTCTGAGAATTGGCATGAATCCAGATTTAACTGAAGAAGAAATGCGCCGGGCGCTGTTCGGTGGTAGCGAGCAAGCTCCGCTATGCAGTGAGCCTCCAGTGCAAAAGCCTGTCTCGAATATCGTGTTCACGCAGCCAGCGAAAGTGGCAGAGAAAAAGAAAGTCGCGAAAACATTTACACCCAGGCTCAGAGTCACGCTTCGAGTGGGCAATGAATTTGAAGGCGAGACGCACGAGATGGTCCATGAGGCCGATACGCTAAGTACCCTCCTAGCCGAGCAAGAAGCTATTAGGGCGGCCAAGAAAAAATTCCGATTTGTGAAAGTGGTTTCGATCAAGTCGATGTAAGAGAATTTTCACGAGGCTTGCGGGCTGGGCGTGGAACGCCTTTCATTTGGTTGCTGACCCGAACGATCTCTCTAGGGTGGGGGATCCTGGCCTGACGCACTGGCGGAAATCGACCCAGTACGGCCTGTCGCCGTCGGCAATTTATGCCCAATTGCCACCGCTGATATGAGATGGTCGCCTACAGTTACAGCGCTGTGCAAGCGAACGCGGAATGTGTGCTTAGTATGCAACTCAATACAATCCCTAGAAATTCACAGCGGCGTTTCTTTACCCTTATACGCATCAAGGCTCCCCCTGCTCATTTTGGGCGCCACCTTCTTCGCTTGAGACTTGAGTCGCCCGGCGCGCTTCAGTGGCCCCGAACAATCGTCCGAGGAAACCATCTGATTCAGGCGCTCATGCGCATATTTGAGGTCAAGAGTGTTTCCAGCGGAACCGCTGCACGCCACGTCAAATTTGCTCAATCAAACTCTCCTCTGGCCTTATCTTGTGGAGCTTTCATTGTCGATATCAGGATGGCCCGCGGCTTGTCGTAGCTGAGTGAGCTCCGCAGAATATTGTTCCGACAATCTTTGGGCTTCGGCCAATTGCGTGCTTGCCTGCGCCAGGCCCTCCTCCAGTCGCTTAGCTTCGGCGCGCGACACATCGAGCTGCTCTTGAAACGCTTCTTTCGCCCCGTCTGCCTTGGCAACCGCTGTCTTCATTGCAGTAATCTCACCGGCCAATCGAAGCACCGAGTCTTCCTGCGTCGCGACTGCTTTGCTCTGCTGGCGAGCCTCACTCAGTAGGCGCTCGTTATCTCTGTTGAGTCGAGTCAGTTCATCCTGCTTAAGCATCAACGTCTGCTGGAGCTGTCGTAGCTCAACCTGAACTTGCTGCACCTGTCCTTCGTGTCGTTGCTGCTCCTGTTCACGCTGCTCCTTGACCGCGTTGCGGTAATGTTCCAGCGCCTCGCGGGAGTGAAGGTGCTTTTCTTCCAGAGAGCGGATCTGCTCATCCTTCTCCTGCACGCGAATTTCCAAGTCACTGCAATTTTGGCTCAGGCGGGCATTGCGGGTGAGCTCGGCTTGCAGGCTTGTCTGACAAATCTGCAACTCATCCGCTTGAAGCGCTAACCCTCCTTTCTGACTATCCACTTCACGCTGCAATGAGGTGAGTTCGGCACTCAAGCCGTCGAGCTTTTGCTCCAACTCGCTGCGCTGCTCGTCGAAGCGCGCCTGGGCGTACGCAAGAGCTTCGCCTCCCTCCTCCGTCATTCGCTCTAAAAGGCCGGCAACAAGCTCGGTCAGTTCATCACTCAGCCGCTCTCTAGAGGCCCGCGGTCGCGGGTCAAAATCTTCTATTTCCTTTAAATAACGGTGAATAGTCGTCTTCGAACCGGTATTGCCCAGTTCGATGCGCACGGCGTCGATGCTCGGATTCTCGCCGCGGGCGAGCAGCGCTCTCCTAGCCTCCAGGACTATCGCCCTGTTGATTCCACCGCGCGCCATTTTCCTCTCCTACGATTTCGTACTGTTTTACATACTACGTATATACATAGCATTTCCGTGGTCAAAAAAGAATAATTTACGTAGCTTTCTTTGATAAAATAATGGAGCGTTATCGCATCAGATAGGCAAAAATCGTCTTTTCCTTGGCTGGAAAAGGTACGTTTACGGTGGATGGGTCGAGATGAACAAGGCGGATCGCTACCTGCAGGCCGGCACCCGGGAGAACACCCGGCGCAGCTACCGCGCCGCGGTGGAGCACTTCGAAGTGACTTGGGGTGGCTTTCTCCCCACGACCGGGGACGGCATCGTGCGTTACTTGGCGGAGTACGCGGACCAGCACGCCATCAGTACGCTGAAACAGCGCCTGGCCGCCCTCGCCCAGTGGCACATCACCCAGGGCTTCCCCGATCCGACTAAAACGCCGGCGGTGCGGCAGATGATCAAGGGCATTCGCACCTTGCACCCCACCCAGGAAAAGCAGGCGGCGCCCCTGCTCCTGCAGCACCTGGAGCAAGCTGTTCAGTGGTTGGAACGAGAGGCGGAACAGGCCGCCGCGCGGTACGACCTGACAGGCATTTTGCGCAGTCGACGCGATATCGCCTTGGTACTGATTGGATTTTGGCGCGGGTTTCGCGGCGATGAGCTGTCACGGTTGCAAGTGGAGCACACCCAGGCGCAAACGGGCGTGGGTATCACGTTCTACCTACCGCACAGCAAAGGCGATCGTCAGCACCTGGGAACGACCTTTCGCACGCCAGCCCTGAAGAAGCTTTGCCCCGTCCAGGCCTATGTGAATTGGATTACCGTGGCGGGGATTGCGCACGGCCCGGTCTTCAGAAAGCTCGATCGTTGGGGGCATCTGGCTGAAGACGGCTTTAACGCCAACAGCCTGATTCCACTGCTGCGGCGAATTTTTAATCGCGCGGGGGTGACTGGCGATCTGTATACCAGTCACTCACTGCGTCGCGGCTTCGCCACCTGGGCCGCGGCCAATGGCTGGGATATCAAAGCGCTGATGACGTACGTCGGCTGGAAGGACATGAAGTCAGCCATGCGCTACATCGACACGGCAGATTCCTTTGGGGAGTTGGCGACAGGTCGGCCGCTCACTTCATCAGCTATTCCCCAAGTGCAAGCGTTGACAGTGGCTGAAAATCCCTAAGGGCCGGATGAAGTGTCGCGAGTAAATTTGTTTCACCGTTGATGGAACGGTTGGACTCGGTTCGCGTGGTTGTGCGCCATCTACTAAGATTTCCGGCCATGGCATCTCGCCATGAGGCCGAGCCCCGCAAAGCGGGCGGCCAATTAGCATGAGAGAGGAAATCACGTGCGCCTATCCAAGCTGAGCATTCGTAATTTCCGCAATTCAACGACAATTGATATCCCGCTAGCAGGCAATGTCGTGTTGCTGGGCGAGAATCGCGTAGGCAAGAGCAACGTGGTGTTTGCCATTCGCTTGGTGCTGGATCCGACGCTCCCTGACTCCGCACGGCAGCGGAAGCTTCCGATTTCTGGGATCGTGGGCTATCACGTATTCTCTACGTCGAGATCGTAAGGTGGACGATCATAAAACGCCTCATTGAAGGTGAGACTCGAACTCAAATCACCTTGCTGCCGGATTGTCTGGACGATTAAGTAGCGGAAAAAAATCCGGTGCGTGTGGTCGACGAACTCGACCTGGGTGCACTCGGTTTTGAGGGTGTTGATCCTGCTGCCACAGGTCCTCCGGCCTACCATCCAGCGGTCTTGCTGAAGATCCAAATCTACGGTTACCTCAATCGAATTCAGTCCAGCCGCAGCTGGAGCGCGAGGCCGAGCGCAACGTCGAGTTGATGTGGCTAACTGTTCGCCTGGTCCCGGACTTCAAAACCTTTGCCTACTTTCGCAAGGACAACGGCAAAGCCATTCGCAGCGTATGAGCTTCCTTTTGGAACGCTCAGTTACTGAATGGGAAGTACCCACTTCCTGAGCAAAACCCTGCCGAGAGTAGTGGCGCCCTCCTACCAGAAGCTATCATGCAATATCCGATAACTTTCAGCCCCGGATATTGCATACCCCCCCTAGACACGCAAGCTACGCCATTCCAGTACCACATTGGTCCACTCATGTGCATCCCTTAGCCGGCGCTCGACATCTTCGAGTGCTTCCACGAGCTCAATTTCTGTTGCTGAGTTGGAGGAAATTAAGAAAAAAGCGGAGGCAAACAGTAGCGCGCCCTGAGCCTTCACGCTGCGCGAGCTGGCGCGCGATACCGAGATCTTCCTCCGGCTTCCTGCCGACCGCCCCACCTTCCCTCCCTAACGATTGACGACTGTTACGCTGAAATCTCCACGGAGGATTCGCGATGCCAAATTCAGACCTGCTCCCTTCCCTGCTGTTTAAGCTCAACGAAAACCAGCTGGCTCTCGAAGCCGCCATCCTGGAGCTTTCGAACTGGGTCGAACAGCACGGATCCGCCGAGATTGCCGACAACGTGCGCGGCGCCCTTGAAGCCATCAATAGGAATGAGGAATTCATCAAGATGACGCTCGCAGTGATGATGGCGCCGGAGTGACGGCTATCGAAAGCAGCCCCTCGCGACAGGCAAAAAACGGCCGATTCTGTTGAAAAAGTCGGCCATGGTTTGCGCATCAAAAAAGTACGCGTCCGAGATTGAATTCTTTACTTCGGGCAGAGGCTTTCAGACTCGGATTTCACGTAGTCGCGTGCAAAAAAGGCGTTTTCACCAATCAATGATCAGGTAGTTTTGGCAGACCGACTTTTTCAACAGAATCGGTCAACAGCAGTCATTCAGATGCGTCTACGAAAATAGTGGCGATTCAGTTCAAGCCTTCTCTGTGGCGGAAGGTCTCCGACACAAAGTCGATGAAGGCAACCGCGGACGCTACAGCAAGCCGAGCATGCCGCGGCTGAAGTCCGCGATGTTGACCGTCTCTCCCGTGTCCTGTGCCGTATAGTCCACGCAACTGAGCAAGGTTGTTCGTGAGTTGGGTAAGATTTCGAAGAATCAAACGAATGTTATCCGCCCCCTTGCCCCGAACAAGTCGGGGCCTTTGGTTCGGGCTGGCCTTCAGTGCGTTTTCACACAGTCTGGACCCAAAGCAGACGGTTAGTATTGGCTGAAATCGGCCGATTTCTGCCCGTCGCAATCGTCAGCTTTGGGTCGGATAGCGACCACCAGCCATGTGACTAATCCACCCTTGTCCTCCCTCAACGTGGAGGACGAGCCATGAACACTGCTAGATACAGCCCTCAGCCTTGGAACAAGGGAAAGCTTGTCGGGCAGAAAGCCCCGCTCCGAGTCAGAGATATCTGGGCCATCCGCGTAAGACTTCAGCTTGCTGAGAAGACCCGTGATTTGGCGCTGTTCAACTTGGCCATCGATAGCAAGCTGCGTGCCTGTGACTTAACCAAGTTGCGAGTCCGAGACATCGCCCATGGGGAGCATGTGTCGTCACGGGCCATCGTGATGCAGCAGAAAACTCAGCACCCAGTGCAATTTGAAATCACCGAGCAAACCCGAACGGTCCTGGAGGCTTGAATGCATCAGGCTCACCTCCGTGGGGAGGACTTCTTGTGTCCGAACCGGCGGCTCAGACCATCTCTCCGCCAGGCAATACGCTCGAATAGTCAAAGCGTGGGTGACAGCCATTGGCCTTGACCCAACCATGTACAGTACACACAAGCTACGGAGAACCAAGACATCGTTGATCTATCGCAGGACGAAGAACCTGAGAGCTGTCCAACTTCTGCTTGGTCATACGAAACTTGAAAGCACTGTCAGATACCTGGGAATCGAGGTCGATGATGCCCTGGAAATGGCGGAACAGAGGGAAGTCTGACAAACCAATTATTGGAAGGTCTAGCGATGTCTAGCGAATTTTGCTAGACATCGCTAGCAGTTCTTCGGAAACCCGAACGCATCAATTGCTCAGGTTCAGATCGAGATCCGTCCCCACCGACACGCCCCCCTGGGCGCAGCGACCGAAGATTGCCTCCGGCCGCCGCGCTAGCAGTGGGCAAAGCTAGCTGTGGATCAGTAGGTTTCCAGCTTAAACGGCGCGTCCGCAGTGGCAGCGTTGCCTGTGCTGAGCAGACCTGCCGCATTTGGCTGCGTCAGGACCGTGTCACGGGTCTGTATTTCCACCTCGATACTGTCGTCGTCAATCGCCGAGTTATCGGCGTTGAGTGGCAGCTTGAAGGTGGCCTTGGCCTCCAGGTGCGTCTGGCAGTTCATGCAACCTTCGACGTGCCAACGGCTGAGGATCGGTCGGGTACCGAGGTACTCGCGCTTGCCGTCGACCTTGGCGTAGGCCGAGATCAGGAACGAACCACGGATTTTCGCTCGGTTGACACGGCTGATCCGCAGGGTCTTGCCGGTTGGCTGTGGTGCCTCGGCCTTGAACAGCAACTGCTTGGCGGGTTGGGCATAGGCATCCAGGGAGCCGGCGCCATAGACGTAGCCCAGTTGCTTCTCGATGTTGATGCAGTCACGGGTGGTGAAGGGTTTTTCGTCGGCCTTGACGAAGGGGTCCAGGGTGGTGTCCAGGCTCAGTATGGCGTTCGGGTCCAGGCCCGCGCCGCCCGCAGGGGGTTGCACGCCGCCGGGTTTATAGTAAGTGGCTCCGGGATCCTGGGGGTCGATGCTGAATTCATCGGTGACCCCTTGCCGGCGCTGCCAGGTCCAGAACACATAGTCGATAAAGCAGTGGTGGAAGAAGAAAACCGGGTCCAGGCCAGCGGTTTCATTCTCGCCCATATCGCCATTGGCCCCGGGAATCGCCGAACTGTCGCCCTGGCCCGGGTAGTCGAAACCGCCGACCGCCAAGTGCATGAAGTTGTGGGGCTCCTCCAGCGACACATGGTGAGGGCCCTCCGGGACGGCATCGTTCTTCGCGCCGGCGGAGGTGGTATTGGAGAACAGCGTGTAGTTCGGAGAGTCGAGGCAGGCTTCGAAGCGACTGAACACCTCGCCGCGCCACTTGCCACCAATCTTGATCTTGCCGCTCAGCCAGGTGCTGACGTTCTCATTGAGGTAGGTGATGTTCTTCGCCGTGTCCTTGAACTGCGCGTTGTGTACCGCCGTGGCTACGCGGTCCGATTCGGTGCCCAACAGCCCGGACAGCGGATAGCGCACGGTCTCGTAGCCCTCGGGTTTGCTGTAGATGATCGGTGTGTCCTTGACCTCATCGTTGATGGCTTGCGGGAACACAAAAGAGCGCAGCGGGTTTTCGATGTTCTGACCGTCGATCACGAAATATTCCTGGGTCAGGGCCGACGGCAGGCCATTTTCTCGTGACTCGTCGCTACATTCATCCCAGAACGGCAGGGTGACGTTTTCACATTTTGGGATACTGCGCAGCGCCTCCTCCAGGCGCCAGAGATAGGCGCGGTGCCAGCTCGGAAAGAGCACCGTGCCGTGCTGGCAGTAGCCGCCCCACCAGTTGGGGTCGGTCTTGCCTTCACCACGGAACGGTTCGCCATGCAGACCACCGATGGAGAAGAAGGAGTTGGGGTGGCTGGCGGGAAGATCCTTGATGCCTTTCCAGGCGCGGATCAGTGCTTCAAGTTCATCTTTCTTGCCGTGGTCATAATCGTACTGAACATCACTGAGAGAACGGCGTACACGAGGGGCGGATGACATGGTGACCTCCTTGTTGCCAGAAGTCCCGAAAGGCTCGGGGGGTACTGCTCCGTCGTCAGCATATATGGGATCTAGCAACGTGCCAGTACGAACGCCAATACACAGACCAGCGGCTCATATTGGTCGAAAACAGATGAGCAACGGTTTTCAGCCTGAAACGGTCCCGCCGCGATCGCAAAAAAGTCGCCGGAACTCCCCTCCTCGCTAATCACACTCCCACACCCGTCGATCAATACCACTCAGCACCTGCCTGAGAAAACGCCTTGCAGGTGGAAGGGCGCCAACTATGCTCCCCGGAAGCTGCCCTTGGGCATTGGTTTCAGGCAGCAGGACCTCCGGTTTTGCCGTCCGGGCATCGCAACGTTGATTAGCAGGACGCTACACACCTGACGACGCAAGCGCGTTCGCCGCGGTGTTCCCCAGGAGGGAGCCATGCCCGCACCAGGACAGTTCTTGATTGCAATCCCAATCTACGATGGCGTGGACTTGCTCGACGTCAGCGCCCCGTACGAGCTGTTCAATTGGATGGCCCGGATTGAATCGCAGCACAACCCCGCTGCACCACCCCGCATGCCGCTTGCCATGTAATTCAGCTGATCAAAGGACACACGGCCGTCAAGGCCGTCGCACACATTCGCGCAGTGGCGCAGGGAGCACAACATGACTTCGCTTCGTATAGTCCTGGCCGGGTTGATGGTCTGTACAGCCTCCACGGCAGCGCTCGCCGAACTCGCCGCCCAGCCTTTCCTCGCACCGCCCAGGCTCCTTGAAAAAGGACCGACGGGCACGCTGAAGGCGACCGAACTGGCCGTTCCGCAAGGTGGTTGCAACCCGGCGGGCGACATCACCCGTGACGGTCAAACCGTCGAACTCAACCTGCAAGTGCAAAAGCGCGAAAACTCTATCTACAACCCGGGCAATCCCGACGGCGCCAAGGACCAGGTCAAGCTACGTTCCTATGGCGGCTGCCTGTCGGGGCCGCTCATCGATGTGCAGCCAGGCAACACCCTGCGAGTGCACCTGGACAACCAACTGGAGAAAAACGATCCCAGCTGTCCGGGGGGAAGCGATCCGGCGAATGGTGGGGCGGGTTGCTTCAATACGATCAATCTGCATTACCACGGGATGCACGTCTCGCCGTCGGGCAACAGCGACAACGTGCTGTTGAACATCGCTCCACAAACCAAATTCGAATACGAGATCAACATCCCCACCGATCACCCTTCGGGCACCTTCTGGTACCACGCGCACCGGCATGGTTCCACGGCGCTGCAAGTAGCCAGCGGTGCCGCGGGCGCCCTGATTGTGCGCGGCAACCGCCCCTACACCGGCAGCAATCCAGGCGACATCGACACCATTCTCAAGAACGCTGCCGGGAAGCCCATTACCGAACAAGTCTTTCTGTTCCAGCAAATCCCGTATGCCTGTTTCGACGACAAGGGCGCCATCATTACGCAAAAAGATGGCACCTGGACGTGTCCCAGCGGCAAGACAGGTGTGGTAGAGAACTTCGATGCGCAACTCTCCTCGCCCACTGTCTGGGATGAGAGCGGTCGGTTCACCAGCATCAATGGCGTGGTGCAACCGACCCTCCAGGGCATTGCCGCGGGAGAAATCCAACGCTGGCGCTTCATTCACGGGGGTATCCACGACACCGTGAACCTGCAGATCGTGCCCATGAACACGACCAATCCCAAAGCCAGTCTCGCGCTCAAAGGTGTGCTCAGTGGTACACCGAAGGAACAGGCTGCGCTGATCGCCGACCTGTGCCCGGTGACCGTGCCCGATTCCAGCAAACCGGTCGAGCTCGTCCCTCAATTCGAGATCGCCGCCGACGGACTCACGCGCACCGCAATTCGACCCATCGGCGTGAACAAAAAGAGCGTCAGCGGTGGCATCGGCAGCAACTTCCTGCAACCCGGTTATCGCAGTGATGTGTTGCTGATGTTCCCCCGCGACGGCACCTACTGTGTGCTGAACCAGTCGGCAACACCCGCAGAACGTGCCAATGCCGGCCCCAATGGTGGCCCGGGCGGCCAGGGCCCGAACGAAACCCAATTGCTGGCAACGGTGATCGTCTCTGGCGGCAAGGTCGTGACCGACGATCCGCAAAGCTATATCCAGCAAGCGCTCTACGACGCCAACAAAACGGACCCATCGCTACCCGCCTCGGCCCTCGAAGGATTGCGTACCGGCAATCTGAACCCTTGGCGCGGGATGGACGACCTCAAGGGTGCGGTGGTCAACAACGATATCCAGAAGGTTGCCTTCTTCATCGGCAATCCGCCATTCCCGCCCTCACCGCCTGCCACCCCGCCGAAAAAACCGGGAGATCCGTGGACAGGCGCGTTCGGCTTTTTCATCAACTACAAGTCCTATGACCCCGACCGCATCGACTTCACTCGCCAGGTCAACACCACCGACGACTGGGTGCTGAGCTCGCAGGGCGAACCCCACATCTTTCACATTCACGTCAACCCATTCCAGGTGATGGACGTGCTCTACGCCAAACCCGGCGAGAAACCCAAAAGTATCTTCGGCCCCAATGGCGAGTGCCTGGTTCCGGCCGACGAACTGGGCCTGCAAAACCAATACTGCGGGATGTGGCACGAGTTCAAGGACACCCTCTTCGTGCAGAACGATTACCAGGTGTTGGTGCGCACGCACTACGACCGTTACATCGGCGAGTTCGTCATCCACTGCCACATCCTCGACCACGAAGACGGCGGCATGATGACCAATATCCAGATCGTTCCAGACCTCAAAGCCGTTGGCGGCGGCATTGGCATGGCCGGCATGAAGCACACCTCGAATCAACCGTCGGCCCCCCATCAACATTGATGGGTAATCCGATTGCACGAAAATTGTCGACAAGGAGTCGGGCATGACAATTAATTCCACAACCGCGCCTGTCACCGACCCCACCTGGTATGGGCAGATCCGCGATATGTTCACCTCCGAGGACCGGGGGCACATGGCCAGGCAAGGCCTCGACCTGGCCAGCTACGGCGTAGTGGAGGGCAAAATGCCGCCGGGGCAACCCTGGTCCCCTGACTGGGTGGGTAAGCGTTCTCAAGCGAAGTGGTGTCGTGAGTTGAGAGCGACCTCATGCGACTAGGCCCTGTTCTACGCAGTTTTACTTACGACCCCTGGCCATTGCTTTTGGCCACGGCGGGACTCGGCCTGGCCCTTTCCGTTTACAACGGGGTCAACACAGAAGGTCCCGCGTTTTGCGTGGCCGTGAATGGGCTATCGATCATCACCAGTTGGCCCGCTGCACTGCAAGCGGAGCTCGCACTGAACCCACTCCACCGAATCCTGGCGGGTTGGGCCTTGATGCTTCTGGCCATGATGCCGCCCCTTTTGGCGATGCCACTCATGCATGTCTGGCGCTCTAGCTTGCCGAGCAGACGAATACGAGCGTCAGTCGGATTCCTGCTCGGTTACTGTGCGCTGTGGATGGCCGTCGGCCCCATCCTGATAGCCCTGCAGTTGCTGCTACAGATTGCTGTCGTAAAAAACGCCCTGGCCGTGGCACTGCTGATCGCGATGCTATGGAGCGCGAGCCCGTGGCACCACGCTGCACTCAATCGTGGCCATCAACGGCGGCAAATAGGCCTGTTCGGCTGGGCTGCCGACAGGGATTGTCTGATCTTGGGCATGACGCATGGCGTATTTTGTATTGTTTCGTGCTGGGCCTGGATGTTAGTGCCGCTTGTTAGCGGTGCATGGCACATTCCGATGATGTTGTTCGCAGGCGTAATCTTGCTCGCTGAACGGCTCACGCCTCCTGGCCCGCCACGCTGGGGCTGGCACCCGGTTTTTTCACCGATTTACCTTTACACCCTCCTCACTAAACGCAATGCGCAGCGTCCCCAAGATTAAAGGGGGTTGTTCAAGCCATCGTTGCAACCTTACGTCTACTCGTAGCGGCGAGTAAGGACTATCCACCCAGGAAAAACGGAATAGAAGCTGTAGAACAATAATTGGAGCGGGAAACGAGACTCGTATCGGGTGCCCGACTCATTGAAATGTAAGGGGTTTATTTTCTTGCCAGGGCAGGAAAAGACTTAATTCTGGACTTGTTTTCACAGCGTATCAAGAGGCAATTGGAGCGGTTCCAAACCAAGCGATTGAGCTTCTTTCGTAGCCAGCCGGACAAGCGTTCATCAAACTGATGGCATCAATGGGCAAGATTATCAGTAGATGATGTTTGCCTATAGCAGCAGCTCAGTTCCCACTAGGGATACTGGGTCAGCGCGAATTGAACGCGGAGGTGTAGCGCAAGCCGCGCCCGCCATTTCTCCACAATCAGCCCCGCTAAGTCTTTGATGTTGCCGTCACTTGTATTAGCAATGGCGCGTACGGCAGAAAGCAGGTTATCTGCCAAATCTTGCTTCGGACTCATTCCGACGACACGGACCAGATTGATTGTAGCTTGCTGTTGGGTTGACACGCTCTCGTCCCAGTCTTCCGGCCACTCGAAGCGGTGTTTATAAAAGTTCGCAGCTCCGTTGGCGATTGCAACGTAGCTAAGGCCTAACTTCGGATTGATCTCCGCCTCTAGCGACATCACGGCGTCCTTGCGTATGGACTGTCCGTTTAGCTCGTAGATCCGCTTTACAATCGAGACCGTCTCTGTGATTGCCGCCTGAATGAGTACAAACATGGCTCCAACGAGCACGCCAGCCTCGTCGTACATCAGCTCCGCCGGATAATCCCAAAACTTGCGCCCTGGATACCCCAACCCCCTGAGTCGCTCAGACCAAGCAACCAGTGTTTGTTCAGTTAGCTCCGCGTGCGATCGAATTACGTTTGAAAGAGGAAACTGATCGAGTAGGTCTTCTAGTCCCTGCACCAATCTCAATGTGTGTGTCTGCGCGTCCAAAAACGTCCTCCTATGTGGCGCCCTTGATCCCAAGGGGTTAGCTATTAAAGCGCGAACTCACAAGGCAAACATCGAACAAGACTACGTTGATAGCTTTCGCGCAAAGCGGAACATCACGTCATCGAGCCAGCGGCTGTAAGCGCCTTTAGAGGCGGGAATCATCAATTGGCGCGCCTCCAGGCTCTGCTCTGAACGGTGTGGCATCGACATGCTAGTGACCGAACCCGCCGGAGGCTCAGCAAACACTTTATAGGCCACGCCATACAGTCCGAGTTGGAGCCATCCACCTTTCCCCTCGCTTAGCAGCTCAAATGCTGCAAGTGCCGCCGCCCTAACACGAGATGGAGAAATGTAGTACGAGGCGAAGGAATTGCCGGCCGATGATGGGTTGGTCAGGGAGATCGACAACCAACTCATTCCACTATCATGATGTCTCCACACAAGACCTTTGGTATCCAGCCCCGTCAGATCAGCGTTGTCAAAATCATCGTAGCCTGCCTTGAGCTCACCCAATCCTGCCTGGCAAAGCTTCAAGAAAAACGCCTCGTGCTGCATGTGGGCCGCGCGCAGACTACCTGCCAGCTTAGGCTGCGGCAGGAAAGCGAGCTCCAGGCGCGTTTCATCACTCCGGATACCCCACCGACTGTCGTTTGGTCGCTGCTGAAGCTCACGAACGAAGTCTTGCTCAGAAATGGCTTCACGGCTGACAGCCATCTGGCTGAGCGCACGGACAACGCCGTCCGACAGCTCCTGCTCATTGGTAAAGGTCACCCGGAACAGGCCATCAACGTAGTCGGATACTTCCCAGCGAAAATCTTGCTGCTTCCCCTCAACTGGCAGCTCTTGCAGAAATGCCAGAATTGGCTTACCACCAGCTTTTGCTCGACGGAACTCCTGCTGGGTCACCGATTCCCCGCTGCTTGTTTGATATCCGAACTCTGCCCCGAGGATGAGCACCACAATATCCGCCTGATCGACCTCCGTCATGCATGCCTCTTGGGAAGAATAAGGTCTTGCGCCAAAGTCCTCGCACATCACTGGAGTATGGCCAAGCAGTGAAACTGCCTTTTTGGCTGCAGCACGATATTGCTCAAAATCGCGTACAACGGAGCTGACGAACACCTTCATAGAAATCCCCCATTAAATGCCTGCGCGCCCCCTGTCGTAGAAGCATAGCGATCATACCGTCTGGCTGACGTGTCGTGTCACTGCAGCCATCTCCTTTCCCTTGCCCTCTCAGCGAACGAAACCGCTGTTGTGAAAAAAGGGGCTTTTGATCGGCGTCCACGACCGCGCCATCCATTACACTAATCTCGGCAAAGGACATCGTTTCCGCATCATGACATCCGGATATCTCCCACGATCTCAAGGACTACTGCATGACTACCATTGCTAGCGATCCCACGACCCAGCTTGCATTCTCCATGTATGAGAACAAGGGTGTATATGCAGTGCTGCTTGGATCTGGGGTTTCTCGTTCTGCCGGGATACCCACGGGCTGGGAAATCACGATGGAGCTGGTCAAGCGGGCAGGCATTTCCTCGGGCGCGGGCGAACAAGAGGACTGGCTCTCCTGGTACGTAGGTCAGACAGGGCAACAACCCAATTACTCATCACTGCTGGAGACTCTGGCCAGTACACAAACGGAGCGACGAGCGATTATTCAAGGTTTCCTCGAGCCCAACGAGCAGGAACTGGAGGATGGCCTAAAAGTGCCTACACGAGCGCATCACGCGATCGCCGCCATGGTTAAGTCCAGCCACGTGCGCGTCAGCATCACCACCAACTTTGACAGATTAATGGAGAATGCCTTACGCGATCTTGGGATTGAGCCAACGGTGGTCACTTCAGTCGATACGTTGGTTGGAGCTGAACCGCTTCCCCATACACAATGCTACATTTTCAAGGTTCATGGCGATTACAAAGACGCGAGGATTCTTAACACAGACGTAGAGCTGAGTGAGTACCCCTCCGAATTCAACACCCTCCTTGACCGCATCATCGATGAGTTTGGGTTGATAGTCGCTGGGTGGTCGGGCGAATGGGATCACGCATTGAGAACTGCGCTTCTTCGGGCTCCATCTCGGCGCTACCCCACCTTTTGGCTGGCACGTGGTCGGCTGTCCGAGCGCCGGGAGGAATTGGTAGCGCACCGCCGCGCATCCGTGGTGAGAGGTGCTGACGCAGACATTTTTTTTGACGAACTGAATGTGAAGCTTGAGACCATTCAGCAGTCGCACCAGCCCAACCCCCTCGGAATCGAACTCGCCATCGCGATGGCAAAGCGCTTTATTGCCAAACCCGAGCACAGGATCCAGTTGGACGATTTGGTGGCAACTCAAACTCATCAAGCCATCGGCCACTTGGCACCGATTTTCGAATCTCGTGAAGATCGCAGATCCCAATCGTTCAATGACTGGGTTCTATTGTTTGAGGCATCCATCGAGCCGCTAGCAAGGCTTTGCACTGTGCTGGGACGCTGGGGTACCGGGAATGAATCAAATTTGGTGTTGGACGCTATCAAAGGGCTTTACGCCGAAGCACAAAAGGAACAGTCCGGCTACACCCACTGGCTGGCGTTGAAGAGCTACCCAGCCGCTTTGATCATGTATGGCTATGGCATGGGACTTACCCGCGCCGGACGCCTGGATGAATTGTATAAACTCCTTGGCTCTGCACTGATGAACAGGCGCGAGATGCCAGGTGTCATGGGTGAGGAGCTATCACCGTTTTACGTTGAGGATGGCACCGGTTTGCTTCAACATTGGAGAGGATTCGAAGGTCAGACAAATGCCAAAACTCCTCTGAGCGATAGGTTGGCGAGCGTACTGTCTACTCGCTGGGCTCAGAGCTTTGCCGGAGTACATGACTCGGTGCTTCTCTACGAGCGATTCGAATTTCTGTGCCTTCTGCGTTTCATCCAACAGCGTGGTGTTAACGAAGATGTGCTCAATGACATGATTGAGAAAAACCAGTTCCGGCAAATCGCAATGGGACGTCTCACTTGGCACTCAGAGACTATCAACCGCTTTATCCATGAGTACTCGACGGACGAGTACAAGGCACCCCTGCTAGCCGCTGGATTTGCCTTGGGCAGCCAATCCTACCTTCAACGCTTCTTGGAAGGTCTGCAGCGATTGTCGAGGTGGTGATTAGTAAGTTCGGAATCCTCTAATAGCTGAGTCATCGCCCGGATAGACGAGTACTCGCCCCTTCCCCAGACGAAGATTACCAACAAGCTGGTTTAGCACGATACATTTAACGCAGTCCGCAGAGCCTGATCGGAATAGAACAGGCTCTGTCGATTACCGACAGCGGACGCTAAGTCAACGTTAACACGTCACGTCTAAAGACAACGTTTGGGCGCCCTTCGCCTACCCCATTATGCTTCAGTCCGAAAATCTTCTGGCTGATGAAAAATTATGGCCACATCTTCGCAAGACGTTTCATCGGCCATTCTAATAGGCGGCACCTTTAGGCGCTCGACGATGACCGTTGTGAAACCCGGCAGATCAGGTACGTCGCCATCGCCAAAGTGCGGGTGACACAGAACGCCTCCAGGATTCAGGAGAAGCTTCATCCGCCTCGCCGTATCACTGCGCTCCTCTTCAGCTCCCTGCTTATTTGGAGAGTAATCAAACGGATCAAAAAATATGAAGTCGTACCGTTGATCAATGGTGAGCTGCTTCCAATCTCCGTAGTGGGGATGCACAGACGGATTTGCCTCAGCAAAACGCTCCAGGTCTTGGTAGACGGCCTTTTCGATCTCAACAATATCGTGCCGGGTAGGCTTCATATGCTCCTGTATGAGACTGGCCGAGATGCCTAGCCCGAAACCAATTTCCAGCACGGTTGCTGGATTGAGGTAGGCAAGTCGAAAAAACAAGGCCCTGAAGTACTCCTCTTCGGTACGCGACATGACCACCTGGCCACCCCAAACGAGCACGTCTTCATTCTTTTCGTCAAAATCCAACTCGATCGAACTCATAGGGTTCTCAACTATGCCGCCTGCCTGATCCGTGGACTGACCAACCAATTGACGACCGACGTCATGACATTGCGATGGGGTTTCATTGCGAACGGTTAAACCGTCGTCATCCGAGCCGACCACAGCTTCCTCGTTCCTATCGGCGGTCGGCCTGTGCCATACCAACACAAGCTGAGAGTCATCAGGCCCTGTCGCATCGACAAAACCAGCATGCTCAGCCGCCTTGCGCGATGATGTATTGGATTTGCGCATATGCGCGTAAATGACATCGTGTTGACTGAGTGCACAGCAACGCAGGTAGGCAATGCGACCAATCTGACGGCCCTGACTGGGCCTGTTCAGAAATACGTGAAAGGATGCATGAAGGCCACGGATCGGATCATCGACGATATTGATGTAAGCGGCACCTGCCCTCTTGCCATTGGCCAATATGATCCAAGCCTCTCCTCCCGGCCCACCTCCTCGCTCACGCGAACCCGGGGTTTTTACCAACTCGATAGCATCTGCGCAGACAGGGCCCAACTTTGATTTGGCTTTTCCTGCAGGAGGGTTAAGCGTCTGCCGCTTGGCTACTTTCGCCTTCGTACCGCTCAACGATCGAGCCATGGCGACTCTCCCAAGCCGAGAAGTAGCCGATCGCAACTTTGAGCCCAGAACTCCGCTGGGAAGAAACCTGGAGAAAACGCAATCACGATATCTGCAATACGATCCACCAGGCCGTGCCGTTGCAATGCCTGGATTAACTCATCAATACGATTCAACACATCCGGTAACGGGCAGTTCAAAGGACACGGATGCTCAACCGAATCACTGTCGCCGTCATACCTATTGCAGAAGTAGTCCATGTCAATGTGAAGCAAGATGGCTGCTTCATTCCCTTCTAGCCCCTCAAGCCAAGCGTCGAGATCATCAGTGAATCGATAACGCCCGCGCCCTACTCCTTTCTCAACCGGAATAAGCGAAACCGCAGGACGATTCTCACCGGGACTCAGCAACGTATCTGCCAGCAGTTCCAGATTAATCAACGAATCATGCGTACCGATGCATTTGGGGCCTTGGCAAAGATGCCGCACATCTGTTGCAGGGGCGTAGTGAAGAAAGGGTGTCAAAAAACTACCCATCCCCAAAGCGCCGCTCATGATCGCTCTCGCTACCGTGCTGGGCTGAAGCAAATTGACGACCTGTTTTTCGATTGGATCGATCCAACCGTCAGCATGTTCAAAGAGTCGAGGCGCACCTAGATCTTTATGGTCATCGACATGAAGCACGGTAAGTTCGGAATGCTGCGGATTCCTGGCCAACCACTCGCTCCAGCTTTCCAGTGTCCATGTATCATTCAACGACAGCAGCACCCGCCCCCTGCGTTTACGAGCGACAGCCATATCCTGACAACGCAAATCATCGCCCCACCATGCAAGGCCATCGTTGAGCAGAGGGTCGATATAGCGATACGGATCATCCGACCATCCCAGCTCCAAACTCCAGAGATCGCCGGCCTGACTGGCTATCGCATCTTTATCGCAGAAATAGTCCCGAAGCTGAGCATGTCTTTGTTGTGGGTCAAGTGACAGTCGGGACAGTGGAATGGTGATCGGCAGACTCATAGGACTCTGTCCCTTCCTGGGCGGCGCGGTTCAATATGTCAACAAGACTCAGCCCGACCTGCGTCAATGGACACTCTTTCAGCGTGGCGAATGCCTGCTTCAGGTGCAGATCGGTGTCTTCGATTTGGTTTACCGCGCGCGAGCTGAGGCTCACTGGCCCGTGGTCACGCACATAAATCCAGAAACGCTTGAGCTCTACAAAAACGAAGACTGCATGGAGCAACCCAGAGGGTGGTCGCAAGTCCTCTCTCCAAGGAGACACGACTTGGGCAGATGTACGCTCGACAGTCGGCGCGTATCGCTCCAGGAGATAGAGTTTTTGGTGACGATGTTCATGGATCAATGAGTCCGCCAAATCGTACGGATCAATCAATCCCTCACCTTGAGAAATCGACACGTAAAGTGCGCCTGGAACGGAATTGTCACTGAACGATACGATTTTTTTTGGATCTGCGGTGAGATCACGAACAAATTGAACAGCACTGCATGCTGCCAATATCTCGGCCGCGAGCTCTGGACGCCAAGCTTTAACGATCGCCATGGCACACTCAACAAGCTCTCGCCCGGCATCCACAAGCTCATCGCCTTCGAAGAAAATAGCGTCTCCGAATGGTGCCCTCAGCCAACGGTCATCACGACCAACATCAAGGTCTGCACCATCCTTTTTCTCACCAGCCAGTGTAAGCAACAGATCCAGATAGACCGGGCTAACTGCAACGGGCTGACCGTCCACTGCTAATAGGGTGTGCCCTCGGTTCTGAGCCACTACCGCACTCGACCATGCGATGGCACCTGGATGAACTGCCACAGACTCAAAGGTGGCACCATCCATTGATTTAAGCTGCGTGGCTCGATTGTCCTGCGCGAACAAACTCAACGCCTCGTGCAGACGCCTAACCGCCTCCTCTCGGGCACCGCAACACAGCCAATCCAAGTGAGGTCGGGAGGTCTCGGCCAATTCGAAACGGGTCAAGTCGAATGAGTCAGGAAGCGACACTGTGGGCTCCTCAAACAAATCGGAAGAAAGATGCTCCTTCAGTCGATTGTTGATGTGCGAGACCAACCGCTTCATTTCGTTGCAGTACACCGTTGGATTACTAAAGCCATTCTCATCGAAGCGATGAGGAAGTGAGCCGCCACCACAGACTTCTACGATTGCACATGACTGGCAAGTGGCTGACAGACCATCCTTGCGCAAATAACGCCGATGCTGCTCGATGGAAGGTGAAAGAGCCACCTGAGCAATGGACGTATCTGACACTGTTCCTCCGAGCTTGGTCGCTCCATCCTGGGTAACTTTCAGAACGTCCAGATCGTGATAGCTGCCATCAGTCTCAATCGACAACAAGCTCACGTCACCAAAGCCAAATGCATCAGTACCTGAGGGCAGCCCTGCGCTGACATCGAGCAGAGCCTCAAAGGTTCTCAGTGGGATGTGCGCATATTGGTCGAACCAGACATCAAATGCATTGACCAGCCAATTCTCGTACAGACCTGGGTCTTGGTTTCGTCCTGGAGGTGGGCGAAGCCAGTGGGCGTCGGGTAACAGGAAATCCAAACGCGGAATGCTGAATTGATCAAAATATTCAAACAGCTCATTCGCGCTTATCGAAGCGTCCACCACAGCAATGACACCCGAGAAGATCGACGGATACTGCTGCAGACGCTTGAGTGCCTGCTCTGTCTGATCAAAACTCGAACGCCCCTTCCGGGTCAGACGATGCTTGTCGTTAGTAGACTTAGGTCCATCGAGACTGAGCGACACGCCGATGTCAGCTTTCTCAAGGATACCCAGTGCCTCGTCAGTCAACAACAGACCATTCGTCTGCAGGCTGACATCAACAGAAACGGTACAGTCCTCACGCAGAAGTTGCGCAAAACTCGCTAGCGCTTGAGCGCCTGCCAACAAGGGCTCACCACCATGGAAAATGACTGCACAGTGCTTCAGATTAGTCTGAAGTACGTACTCCGCGAGTCGTCGGGCAAATGCCTCACGGTGCTCAGCGGAGAGAAATTTGGGCATGGAGCGCCAACTCTGATCCGCGTGGTGGTAGACATAGCAGTAATCGCAATCAAGGTTGCATCGCGAAGCCAACTTTACCAAAAACGACGAAAACTTAGTGGCGTCCATGCAGACGACTCACGAACGGTTATGGCGGTGATGCAAACGATCATAACTGGTGATGACTTGGCTGGCGTCCGACTCAGTCAACACGCGCGAACGCAGGCGTTGGATTGCAGGATTGGTGCTCTGCACCTTCGCCAAGCTATGGCGGATTGTCGACTGAGACGACTCTTCGATCTTGATTGCTGTAGATGACATCGCACACTCCTTGACATGTTGAAGTGCTATCATCATGGACGATGGATCCAAAATATCAAGGATTATTGTCGCCTTGTAACAAATTCAACAAATGAACACATTATCGGAGAAATTTTAGCGAGAATTCGATTAATTTCGAAGATTTTCGCAGATTTTGCTCGTTACAATAACTTCAGGGGACACGTTCAGTGATGGCTAAAAATGGCACGAAATGGCCGATGTGCTCGAAGCTATTGCGGAACGCGAACTGCCCCCTGCTTTCAAGAGAGCAGGAGTAGTCCCAGGCATCCGCAACGTCGACATAGATCTGGAAGAGGATTACAGACCCAACTACGCGACCTGGAACACCTCAACGGTATGTGATCTGGCAACGACGCACGAGGAAGCGATGCCCTATGCCTGATATCCTTTCTATCAGGGCTACCGCATTGAACTGGGCGGCGAGATCGAAGACTCGGCGGACGCCAACCAGGCGCTGCTGCAATACCTGCCCCACGCGCTGATCGCCATGCTGTTGCTGTTCGTCTGGCAGTTCAATTCGTTTCGCAAGCTGCTGATCGTGGTCTCGGCGATCCCCTTCGTCCTGATCGGCGTGGCCGTTGCGCTGCTGATCACCGGTTACCCGTTCGGCTTCATGGCCACCTTCGGCCTGTTGTCACTGGCGGGGATTATCGTGAACAACGCCGTGCTGTTGCTGGAGCGTATCGAGGCCGAACTCCACGAGGGCCTGCCGGTGTACGAGGCGGTGGTGAACGCCGCCGTAAAGCGCCTGCGCCCCATCGTCATGACCAAACTGACCTGCATTATCGGGCTGGTCCCGCTGATGCTATTTGCCGGGCCGCTGTGGGAAGGCATGGCGATCACGCTGATGGGCGGCCTGGCGCTCGGCACGTTGGTAACGCTGGGGCTGATCCCGGTGCTGTACGTATTGCTGGTTTACACCGCGTAAGACTCCACGCATCAAGGGGAACGGACGATGACCTTTTTGCCCAGGGCAAGGCTCCAAGTTCAGTCTGCCCGTTATCAAATGCAACAAGTTTTCTTTCCATAGGGCACGATCGACCACCGTCAGTACGACCCAATAAACACGCCGATTCGACAGCGGTAGACCATGCTGCTCTCCGCTGTCGAAAATGCATGGCCCGAGAGTCTGGACGATAACCGGCTGGTACTGAGAGCCTAGGAAGAGACTGTAGCGAAGGCAATTAGCACATTGCCGAACGTCCTGTCGCACGCTGCCCGAGTTGCCGCCCTGGAACCTCAGGCCGGACACCACAGCGCGCGCCGCCCGGCTGCTCGCGTCCTCACCCAACGCCTATCTTCGCACTGTCGTGATGATAGCCGGCGAAGCATCCCACCGGCAGTCACCGTCATCCCTTTACGGCCTTCGTGACGTCCGCGACGTTATATCCGAACGCTTCCGCCGTCAGCAGATCGCCCGATATCATCTCCTCGACCGATGCATCGGACGGCGAGACCACCAGCAGTCCGCGATATCCGCCCAGATTATTGAGATCGTCTCGCGTCGAAGCCTTGGCGTTCGACGGATGCATTCCGGTGCCAGTCCACAGCATCTTGTGCTGCGCACCGAGCGCCGACAGATAGGAGATCGTGAGTTCCTTGTCGCCGTTCAGCGTCGCGGAATTGGTGAAGCCGGCCGCAATTTTGCCCTTCCAGTCCATTGTGTACCAAGGCTTGCTGGAGGCGTCAGCGAACTTCTTGAATTGCCACGAAACCATTCCCATGTAAGTGGGCGCACCGAAGATGATGGCGTCAGCGTCCTTTAATATCTCCCACCCCGTATCGGGAATATCGCCCTCGGCATTGATGGCAACGAGATTGACCGTCGCCCCGGCGGACGTCGCGCCTTTACCGACATGCTCGGCGACGCGCGCAGTGTGGCCATAGCCAGAGTGGTAGACGATTGCTATAGGTGTCATGAACATTTCTCTGTTGGGTTGCGTATTGCGAGCCCTCGCCCGAGATGTCCGGCAAGGTGTGAAGCCCCAGTCGAGCCGGTGGCCGTTGATTTGCTTGGAGATTGATTACACTGAGGCGACTTGGCCGGTCGCGAAGGCGTAGGAGGTGCGCAATAGACCAGCGACCGTCTTGAACTCGCTCTCGTCGCGCGGACCGAAGATCATCGCGATGGTCGACGGAAAACCGAACTTGCCGGCCACAGGGTGCGGCTCGCCCCAGCCTTTCGCATAAACCGCTTCAAGAACCTGCATCGGCAAGCACATGTGGAGGCTGCAGTCGCGCGGCGCATGGACATGCGCGAACTCATAGCCCTCCACCATGAAGGCGTCAGAGGAAGCTTGCCGCCCGAGAGATGGCGATAGATGAAACGCCAGTGTATCGGGCAGGGACACGTTACTCCGCCCTAGGCTAACGCCGGAAAATTCGCTGCCGACTCGGATCAGGCGTTCATGCATCCCTGCCGGCGCGATTTGGTCAAGCTGCATATGCGGTGTTTGGGGCGTGGTCCTTGGCTTTGGACCTGGTCGGTTGGGCAGGGACAGCCGATCACATATCTCACACATAAGGACACTCCACGTCTATTCAACTTGAAATGCAATATAATGGGATCCTCCCCGACGGATTAGTACCTCTTTAGTAATTCCGTTGATTACTGACGTTATATAATCAGAGTCGCATCATGGACCGCCTTTCGAGCCTCTCCGCTTTCGTGAACGCCGTCGATCTCGGAGGCTTCGCCCCCGCCGCGCGTCACCTACGGCTATCACCTGCGATGATTGGCAAGCATGTTGCGTCGCTGGAAGGACAGCTTGGCACGCGCCTGTTACATCGCACCACGCGGCGTCTGACGCTGACTGAAGCGGGGCAGCTCTTCTACGAGCGCGCGATACTGATTCTACGTGCATATGAGGAGGCCACGCGCGCCACTGCTTCTTTCCAGGAAAGCCCTCAAGGGCTCTTGCGGATCACCACGCCGATCGCGTTCGCTGAACTGATCGGTGAAGCACTGGGAGATTTTGCGCGCGCATATCCTCAGGTACGGCTCAACGTTACCTGCGACGATCGGGTCCTAGACCTTGCCGAACACCGGTTCGACCTCGCGCTGCGTGCCGGCAAACTAGCGGATTCCAGTCTTATCGCACGTAAACTAGCCCTCATACCCGTCGTGGTCTGCGCGTCGCCTCGATACATCGAACAGCATGGCGCGCCTATGGCACTGGAGGAGCTGACTCGCCACGAATGCATTGCCTATGAATATCAGCGCTCGGGCGAGAACTGGGCCTTCGCCGACGGCGCCGGCGAGATTTTGGTGCCCCTGACGAACACAACCTACCGTTCCAACAACCTATCCATCCAGCGCGCGTTGGTGCTGGCGGGACACGGCATCGCGCAATTGCCGCGGATCGCCGTTGAAGAAGACCTCGCGAAGGGAACGCTGGTGCCTCTTCTTGAGCATGTGCCGACGATCGAGCGCTGGCTCAGCGCCGTCTATGCGCCCGGCTACAAGGTTCCGCTCGCCGTGCGTGTTCTAATCGACTTTCTGGCCAAGCGGTTCGAGCCGATGCGCGAAGGCCGACCTCAACGGAGTCTCGAGGAAGCTTAGGGCAAATTATGAGTGCCGGCTTCAGGAGTTATCTTGACGCATCCCCCCTGAGCCTGCCCCCAACCATCGAGGCTCGACCAGGTGATCAAGCTCATCAGCAACATGGATTTTCAAGGGGGTGCGCGCTGCCCCGGCGCTGATGCATGGAGGCTCGATTCCCACCGCAAGGTCTCTGGCGCACAGGCACAGATTCTCTCAGAAGTGTTTCCTCAGGCCGATCATTAACAGCTGACCACCGCTGCACGTGTCTCGGTGGAGATGATTCACGGGACAATCGAATTGTTGTTCGATGAGTTCGTGGCCCCCAAAAGCGTCTGCTCGATGGTTGCGTCGATGATTGTCAGCCATCTGGACCGGTTGGCGCCTGCTCCAAGCGCATGAAGTGAGAGCGAACATGGCCGGCACGAACCCATTGCCCGGCCGGATCGCACCTCCATCGTCATCCCGGAGCCCTTTACCCTCTCAGTAGCCAGACCACGCGTCATTTCATTTATCGCTGAACTCATTGGGTCCTTCATGCGCCGTGTCGAAACTGCCCCGCTGCCACCTGCTCGCGATTACGCCTACTACCATCGGGTGCTGGCCGGGGTGCAGTTACCCGCCGCGTTCATCGACCTGGATGCGCTAACCGCCAACCTCCAACAGCTGGGCAAGCGTGCCGGGCGCCTGCCCGTGCGGTTGGTGACCAAATCCATACGCTCGGTGGAGATGATGCGGATGATCATGAGCGCAGGCCCTTTTGTGCAAGGCCTGCTGTGTTACTCCGCCGCCGAAGCCGCCTGGCTGGCCGGTCTGGGTTTCGACGATATCGTGGTGGCCTACCCGACCGTCGATGCGCGCAGCCTGGTCAAAGTCGCCTGCCAACTGCGCCAGGGACGCTCGATTACGCTGATGGTTGATAACCAGGCCCAGGTGCAGGCGATCAACGAGATAGCCGTGACGGAAGGGGTGATTATGCCGTTGGCGATCGATCTGGATATGTCATCGGTTTTCCCCGGGCTGTACTTCGGTGTGCACCGTTCGCCGATCAATGACGAGGCGAGTGCGCTTGCACTCGCAGCCGCTATCGTCGCGTTGCAAGGTGTCGAGTTGCAGGGCCTGATGGGCTATGAAGGGCAGATCGCCGGGTTGATGGACGCGGTGCCGGGCCAAGCCATCAAGAATGTGATCATCCGTTTTCTCAAACGCCGCTCCATTGCCGAGGTCAATAAACGCCGTGAGCAGGTGGTACACGCATTGCGCAGGGCCGGCCACACGCTGCGGTTCGTAAACGGCGGCGGGACGGGCAGTTTTGAAAGCACCCGTCTCGACCCTTCAGTGACCGAGTTGGCGGCCGGCTCGGGCCTGTACGCACCGACCTTGTTCGACCATTACCAAGCCTTTGAACTGACGCCCGCCGCCGGCTTTGCCTTGCCCGTGACACGCACCCAGGCCCCGGGCGTGATGGTGTGTTCAGGCGGCGGTTACATCGCCTCCGGGCCCGTGGGCAAGGACCGATCGCCCTTGCCTTGGCTGCCCGGCGGCTGCCGCTTGATCGACAACGAAGCCGCTGGCGAGGTGCAAACGCCATTGCTGCACACGTTGGAGCGACCTTTGAACATTGGAGATCCCGTATTGTTTCGTCACGCCAAGGCGGGCGAGCTATGCGAACGTTTTAATGAGCTATTGGTGATCAGCAATGGGCGCGTCGTTGAACGCGTGCCGACCTACCGTGGTGAGGGCAAAAATTTTTTCTGACAGCCCCCGCTTTCTCACACCCCCTGGCACAGTGCCAAAAGGAATACTGTCAATGAATCAGCCTGTCAGCCACATAGCTCCCTCCCTTGAGCCCGTACCGTTACTTAATGAACTGTTCGCGGCCCAACAAGCCGCCGTGCGTGCCCAGGGGGCGCCTACCTATGAACAGCGCATCGCGAACTTGAATTCCTTGCTGCGCCTGATCAGCGATCATCAAGAACAACTGTTGGAAGCGGTGTGTGCGGATTTCGGCAACCGATCATTCGCCGAGACCAAACTCAGTGAACTGATGCCCATCGTCAATGGCATCAAGCATGTTCGCTCGCATCTCAAGGCTTGGATGCGCCCCAGCAAACGCAAGGTCGGTATCGCCTTCAAGCCCGCCTCGGCCAAAGTGATCTATCAACCGCTCGGTGTCGTGGGTATTCTCGCACCGTGGAATTATCCGTTGACGCTAACCCTGGTACCGCTGGTTGAAGCATTAGCGGCGGGCAATCGGGTGATGATCAAGCCATCTGAACTGACTCCGCGCACGGCAGCGCTGCTTCAATACTTACTCGCACAGACCTTTCCCGCCGACCAAGTCGCCGTTGTCACAGGCGACGCTCAATTGGCCAGCCGCTTCAGCGAGCTGCCTTTTGATCACTTGTTATTTACAGGCTCCACTCAGGTCGGGCGCCTGGTCATGGCGGCAGCAGCACGCAACCTGACACCCGTGACCCTGGAGTTGGGCGGTAAATCCCCGGTGGTACTCTGCGCTGACTTCCCACTGGAAAAAGCGGCACGGATGATTGCCATCGGCAAGCTGTTTAACGCCGGTCAAACCTGTGTCGCACCCGATTATGTGTTGGTGCCGCGCCACCTTGTCGACAGTTTTGCTACTCAATGGCTGGCGGCGACCAAACAGCTGTATCCCACTATTGATGGCAATAAAGACTACACGTCGATTATCTCGCGTCGTCACTATGATCGACTGCTGAACCTGGTGGATCAGGCGATCGTCGCCGGCGCCAAGGTGTGGCAGGACAATGCTTTCGACCATACCAGCGAGCGCAAGGTCCCACCTACCCTGCTGACCGACGTGCCGTTAAACACCGATATCATGCGTGAAGAGATTTTCGGCCCGCTGCTGCCAGTAGTGGCCTATGACACACTCGATGAAGCGCTGGCATTTATCAACACGCGGCCCAAACCACTAGCGCTATATTGCTTTTCCAACGATCGAGCCTGCATCACGCAAGTGGTGCAACAAACCCGCTCAGGCGGCGTGACGATCAATGGCACCATGCTGCATGCCACCCAGGACGACCTGCCCTTCGGTGGCGTGGGTGAAAGCGGCACGGGGGCCTACCATGGTTACGAAGGGTTTGTACGCCTCTCCCATGCGCGTGGCGTATTCAAGCTGAGCCCCTTCAATATGTCTGATAAAGTTGCAGCGCCGTACGGGCGTTTAACCCGCCTGGTCACCCGTCTCATGCTCGGCAAATAACCGCACCACGGGGAGCCTGCCATGCTCAGTGCTACACGGTATACCGCCGATCTACCGGTCAACCTGCTGCGCAGCCTGGCAGATCTTATTGTGCAGTTAGGCCTGGACCCGAATCGACTGTGCCTGGGGCTGGGTTTCAACCTCGCCGACCTGGCCAACCCGCAAAGTCGGGTGTCGATTCGCCAGGCGTGCCTGATGATCAAGCGCGCCCTGGACATGACCCAGGGTCGTGACAGAGGACTAGGCCTGGACATGAGTGCGACCGAGTCCATCGCCTCCATGGGCCTGGTGGGCTATGCCATGTTGACCAGCGCCACCCTTGGCAGCGCCATAGCACTGGGCATCGACATGCAGAAGCAGACCGGCGCGCTGTTGAGCTTCGAGCACCTCGAATCCCCGGGACATATCACCCTCCAGGTCACCTGCCCGTTTGATGAGCCCGAGGTCCTGACCTTTCTGGTGGAGGAAGCCTTCGGCATGTTCCTTAATATCGCGCGTACCCTCGCGGGTCCGGCGTTCAGCCCATTTTCGATCGAGCTGAGTTACCCAAGGCCCATCTATGCCGACCACTATGAACACCTGTTCCGATGCCCCGTGCACTTCGGTCGCAAGGACAATCTGTTTGTCTGCGCCAACCACTGGGCCAACACCCCCATCGGCACTCACGATGCATTGAGCAATCGACAAGTGATGGAGTTGCTGGAGATGAGTGCCGACCGGGGCGGCGAAATCGAGTTCGTCGAATCCGTCGAGCGCATCCTGCGCCGCGATCTTCGCACGCCCCTCAGCTTGTCTGCTGTAGCCGCGCAGTTGTGCATGAGCGAGCGGACGCTGCGCCGGCGCCTGGCGCAGAATCACAGGCCCTATCAAGCCATTCTGGATGATCTGCGCAAGCAGCGTGCACTGTCGTTGCTGGGCAATGTACGCATGACCCTGGATGAAGTGGCTTATGAGGTCGGCTTCAGCGACGCGCAGAACTTCCGCAAGGCGTTCAAGCGCTGGACGGGGCATGGCCCGCGCCAAACCCGTGCATGAGGGCCATCACTCGCGTGGCTTTTGACTGAACGCTTCCAATCGCAGGCCGTGCCAGGCGATCGCCAGCAAGCGTAAACGCCGTGGTCCGTAAAGTGCCTGGATGAAGCGTTCGAACAGCTTGAATTTACGCGCTGTATAGGGGTACCAATTAGCTTCGATCTTGCTCCCGGCCTTGTCGATCAGCACCGCCTTGCTTCGGGTGAACCCCAACAACCCCTCCGGCCCGCGCAGTTTGCCGAAGCCACTTTTCTTCGCGCCGCCAAACGGCAAGCCTGGGTTGCCTTCGCTCATGTTGACGTTATTGATCGACACCCCACCGACCTCCAGTGCACCGGCCACCCGCAGCGCGCGTTGCGGATCGGCGGTGAACACACTGGCACACAGGCCGTAGGGGGTGTCATTGGCCAACTCAATGGCTTGTGCTTCGCTGGTGAAGGCCATGACCGGCAGCACCGGCCCGAAAGTTTCTTCGGTCCAGACCTGCATCTGCGGCGTGACGCGGTCCAGAATGATCGGCTGCACGGTCAGGGAGTCCGCGCTGGTACGGCACCGAATCGCAAGCGTGCTCCGAACTTCAGGGCATCCTGCACATGTTCGATGACCTTGTCGCGCTGAAAGTCGACGGTCATACGCCCGACATCGGCATTACCATTATCGCCAACGCGCACGACGAGCTTATGCGCCTCCTTGACCAGGCTATCGACGAAACGCTCCTGCACGCTTTGTTCTACCAACAAACGCTCCACGCCGCTGCAGGATTGCCCGGCATTGGTGAAACCGCCCCACAACGCGCCTGCCACCGAGCGAGCCATGGATGCGTCGGCAAACACGATCATCGGGTCTTTACCCCCCAGCTCCAACTCCACGGGGATCAACTCTCGACTGGCCTGGGCCATGATCTTGCTGCCAGTGGGACCGCTACCGGTAAAGAAGATTTTCGCCGGCTTTTGTTCAATCAACGCCGAGCCCATGCCTGCGCCGCCGTAGACCACCTGGACCAGACTCTGAAGTATGGATGAACACCCTAGGACCTGTTCGATTAAACCCTCACACGGCGCATGCTCGGAGGGCTTATAGACCACTGCGTTACCCGTTACGATTGCTGCCGCTATGCCGGTGATGGCGTTATGGAAGGGGTAATTCCAAGGGCAGATGATCAGCACAACCCCCAGGGGTTCATGCAGCAGTAATGACTGCTTGCCCAGCAACGTAATCGGCGTCTTGACCTTTTCAGGCCTGAGCAGACGCTCGGCATTGTTTTCCAGCCAGTTGAGCCAGTCGAGGGTGCCGAGAATCTCTGCGATCAATGCATCCGTTCGACATTTACCCACCTCCTGCATCACCCGCTCGATGATGCTCGAGCGCTCAGCCAGAATCGTTTGCTTGAGCTTGGACAGCTCCGCCAGGCGCGCCCGGATCGACAGCTGTGAATGGATGCTGAACGCCTGGCGGGCCTTCGCAAAGGCGATCCGGGGTATCTCTGCCTCGCCGGAGGGTGTGTTGTCGTGCGGGTAAGTTTTAAGCTCATGAGGGGTGTGCATGCAAGGTTCCTCGGGATCATCGGCCAACCTCCAAGGTAACGGGTAGCGAGATCGTGAGGCAGGGTTGATACGGACGAAAACCGGTTAAAAACGGCTAATTGGCAGCGCCCGGCTACACCTCAGCTGAAGACCATGCCGACGGTTTCGCCAAGGCTATGACCGCTGGTGGCGACGCTGCGACCGTGCGCCCCACCACCCGGTCGATCTAAAAAAGCTCTGTGCTTCGACACGCGCGACCTTCCCCTTTCGCTTTGCCAATGGCTTCTAATCCTACAATATCATTGACATATTGTATTACAACTTACTAGATTGTGAGGAGGCACTCATCGACTGTGCAACATTTGCTGAATGACTGCTTCGTTCAAACGCTCAGCGAATGCCGACGTTGCCATGAGCGCCGAATCATTCATTCCCATAAAACAAGAAGAACATGATGAAAAATGACCGCAACGCAATGAGTAAAACGCTCGGGTTGAGCCTGTACATGGCAGCAGCACTCTCCTGTAGCGGCTGGGTGTATGCTCAAACTCTACCCTCCTCACACGTTCAGCATCGGCCTGCGATGGCCCCGCTGCCGATCGTTAAAACCTTGCGCGTCTACGTGCTCGATTGTGGACAGCTGATATACAACCATCCGGAATCTTACAACCTGACGCGTGAGGAGGTGGTCGATACAAACATGCCCGTCACCTGCTACCTGGTCATGCATCCCAAAGGTGTTTTGTTATTCGATACCGGGCTTTCCGACCAACTGATCGGGCGACCGGTGTATGAAAATGCCATTGATGGATATGGCCAAATCGTCACCAAGACATTGCTCAGCCAGTTGGCCGACATCGGGGTCGCACCTTCGGATATCAACTACCTCGCGCTTTCCCACTCGCATTTTGATCATGTGGGGAATATCAGCGAGTTTCCGAACGCAACGTGGCTTACCTCCAAAGCTGAGCAGGACTTCATGTTCACTGCACAGGCCACTCCGGAAAACGCAGCGTCTTTCGCCTCACTCAAACACAACCCCCAGCAGTTGTTCAAAGGCGATCACGATGTCTTTGGCGATGACTCAGTCATTTTGAAACAAACCCCGGGTCATACGCCCGGTCACCAATCCCTTTATGTGAAGCTCAAGCAATTCGGCGGAGTCGTGATTTCTGGAGACCTTTACCATTATCCCGAAGAACGCACGAAAAACCGCATGCCGGAAAAGGAAAAGGATTCGGGCACTCCTGAATCGCGTCAAGCTATGGAAGATTTTCTCAAGCAAACCCATTCGCAGTTATGGATTGGTCACAGCACTGAGTTCGTGCGCAATGCGTTGAAATCGCCTGCCTGGTATGAATAAGCGTTAACTCACACAACGAGGGCCAATAATGGTGTTGACCCTCGTTCTACTCGCTCGTCAGGTGCGGAAACGCCGGAGCAGGCTGTCCAATTCATTGAAGAACCCAGCTAGACCAGCAGCGTTCAACCGCGCCGACTTGGCTAAATGTTGCTTGATGATTTCGGTGAGTTGCTGCAACGACACCTCGATGCTGCGAACAACGCTGGCATACATCGCGCCCTTAGGTGCGTAGTAATAGCATTAGTGGGCAGACCTGGACTGCTCAACGCAGACTTGTACCAGGGCCGCTCGCGGGAGTCGTAATTGGCCCGGTGGCGCCGCTGTAGTTCTTCAGGCTACCGTCAGCGTTGCGCAATAACGGCTGAGAGGCGAGGTAATCGACGTTCTGGCGAATACTTCGAAATACAATTGCATGGCTGTATCGACCTGGCGTATTTCGCGAGGTCAACGTTCTGCAGGTTGATCATGCAGCGCGCAGATCGAGCCTTCCGACGCGCCAGCGAGTTGCGGGTAGAGGCTCATCACCAAGGGGTCATGCCCTGGAACAATATGCTTTTCGGAATCCGCCAACGATCTGATCCTAGCCCAGCCACTTCGCATATCGTCCACATTAAAGACGATTGGAAATGGGCAGTCCTCGATGAAGTTGCGGTAGTAGTGGCTGGCGTCGGAGGCCAGCACCACCCAGCCTCGGCGCGTAAAAATGCGTACGACTTGCAGCCCCATGGTGTGACCGCCTATCAGGTGCACAGACAGACCAGGCGTCAATGTGGCGTCGCCTTCATGAAACTGCACACGCCCGCGGTAGACCTCGCGGACCATCCCGACCACATTCTCGACGTCATAAGCTTCGTGCGCACATTTATGTGCCATGTGCCGCCCGGTTGCGAACACCATCTCGCTGTCTTGAAGGTGATAGGTCGCCGATGGGAACAGATCGAAGTTACCTACATGATCGTAATGCAGGTGGGTGATGATGACGTTGTCGACTGTGGACGCCTGGATCCCGAGCGCGCGTAGTGATTCAGCCGGGCAACGGATGAAGTCTCGCCCGCGCTGTTGGGCAGTAGCCTGGTTGAAGCCAGTATCAATCACCCAGGTGCCGGTGCTGTTGGTCGCGACCCAGATAAAGTAATCCATGGGCATCGGCCCATCATGCGGGTCGCCGCCGAGGAAGTTCAAGGAGGCGGTACGGCGATGCTCAGCATATTTCACCGCGAACACGTCAAAAGGCTCAATCGCGGGGGCGATGTGCATGGTTCGGATACTCAGAATTGGACGAAGAGCCGGGGCGTAGCGATGACGCCCCGGAACGTAGCGCGCAGCTTGTCGACTAGCCGTGAGCGTCAATGATGCGGTACATCTCGGTGTGATCGGTCTGTGGCGTGGTGCTTTGCGCTGCTTCCTGCCAGACCGCCAGGCACTCATGCCCGAGCTTCATCTGCTGCCCCATCTGCTCTGCAAGGGTGACGGCGATTTTCAGGTCCTTGACCATCAGTTGCAACGCAAAGCCCGATGCGTAAGTGCCGCTAAGCATGAACTGGTTGACCTTGTTGGCCGTGGTGAAGTTACCGCCGGAAGCATTATTGAGCACGCTGGTCATCACCGCGGGGTCCACACCGAATTTCTCGCCCACATGCAGCGCTTCGACGGTGGCCAACAGCCCAGTGGCAGACACAAAATTGTTCAGCGCCTTGACCGCATGGCCTGCGCCATTTGGGCCTACGTGGGTTGAACTACCCATGACGTCCAGCAGCTCGCGGTGCTGTTGGAGCACCTCGGCATCCCCGCCCACCATGATTTGCAGCGTCCCGGAAATAGCGCGTTTGACGCCGCCTGAAACCGGCGCATCCAGAAAACTCAGCCTGAACTCACTTAACTGTTTAGCTAACGCCTGGGTTTCGAGCGGCTCTGAGGAACTCATGTCGATGATGCATGCCCCCGGCTCCAAGCGTTTGGCGACGCCATAATCGCCCACCAGGACCTGATTCACGATGCGAGAGTTGGGCAACATCGTGATGACGATATGGACGTCCGCCAGCGACTGTGCGTTTTCCAGGCGACGAGCGCCCACCTCGGTACACAACTCGCTGACGGCCTGATCATTGGTGTCACTCACTAATAAGGGATAACCGGCCTTGGCAATGAGACTTGCCATCGGGCGCCCCATCATTCCCAGACCGATGAACAGGACTGTGGGACGCGTGCCTTGGTTAACGTCGTTCATAGTATTTCTCGCTTGTAGAATTATTCTCTGGCCACTTCGCACATATGCCGTGGCCTGCTTTGTGAGAACACCCTAAGCATTGTAATACAATATGTCAATAATACACACGAACCATCAATCGTTACTTTCCAGCATGCCTAACGCAGCATTTTCGGCATTCTTGATGTGCAGTTGCGCAGCCTCGCGTGCGCCTTCCGCATCACGAGCCTTGATGCGAGCCACCATTTCGTCAATTTCCGCCAGGCTCTCGGCCAAGCGCTCAGGACGGGAAAACGAGGTAGCGCGCAGCAGGTTAATACGCGACAGGAGCCCCTGGAGCACCTCGTTGATCAGGCGGTTACCGCTCCCCCCCAGCAGTACGTCGTAAATTTTTGTCTTGGCGACCAGCAGTGCCCGACGATTGGGAATCTTCGCCTGGGCGTGTAACTCCTTCACGGTCCGCTCCAGCGCTTTGATCTGCGCGGCATCCGCCAGGCGCGCGAACTCATGCACCGCGAAGCCCTCAAGCAAGGCGCGCAACGCATAGAGCTCCTTGGCCTCGCGAATGTCTAGGCTGGCGACCACGGGCCCTTTGTGCGGCACGATCACCAGTAGCTTTTCCGCTTCAAGTCGACGCAGTGCCTCACGCAACGGCGGCCGACTCACCTGCAACAGCTCGCACAGTTCACGCTCGACAAGCCGTTCGCCTGGCGCGAAGCGGCCATTCATGATCGCTTCACGCAGAAACGTCTCGACTTGGCCGCGCAAGGTTTCCGGCCGGCCCATCACCGGCATTTCTTCGTTTTCCATTCCTGTCTCCGTGGCCTTTGGTGACACGAGGCGCACCTACGATCTGATTGATTGACCGGCATATTGTATTGCAATTTTTTCCGGGCCGCTGTGCAACAACCGTATTGTTGATCCTGTAAGATTGTAATACAGTGATACGAAGCAAGGGTTATCTCAACTTTACAAAAACAATTGATTCAGAGGAAACCTCACATGCAAATCAGAGCCGCCGTGCTAGACCAGATGGGTTTGTCCGCTCCATTTGCGCAAAGCCAACCCTTACGCATCACCACGATCGAGCTTGGCGACCCAGGACCGGGTGAGGTATTGATCAAGATAGCCGCCGCAGGCATCTGCCATTCCGATCTTTCAGTGATCGAAGGGGTGCGGCCGCGCCCACTGCCGATGGTGATTGGCCATGAGGCAGCCGGTGTCGTCATGGCGGTTGGGCCTTATGTCGACGACTTGGTTGTGGGTGATCATGTCGTGACTGTTTTCGTCGCCTCCTGCGGCCATTGTGTTGAATGCTCGGGCGGGCGCCCTGCCCTTTGCGCCCCCGGCGCGGTGGCGGGCGCGGCCGGCACGCTGTTGCGTGGCGATCGACGCATGCAGCGCGGGGAACAAGTCCTCAATCATCACTCGGGCATCTCCGCATTCGCTGAATACGCCGTGGTTTCGACACGGTCTCTGGTGCGCGTTGCCCGGGATATTCCCTTGGAACATGCGGCACTGTTCGGTTGCGCCGTGTTGACCGGCGTTGGCGCAGCCACCAATACCGCCAGTATCAAACTGGGATCGACCGTCGCAATCGTCGGCATGGGTGGCGTAGGCCTGGCGGCTCAGCTAGGCGCGTTAGCGGCGGGCGCAAGCCAAGTGATCGCCATCGATACCAATTCGGAAAAACTGGCGATGGCCAAGTCATTGGGGGCACAGCATGTATTTAATGCGGCCGACCCGAACCTGGTCGAAGCCATTCGCGATCTCACCGGCGGCGGTGTTGATGTGGCGCTGGAATTCGCGGGAGCATCCGCTGCGTTGCAAACGGCTTGGAAAGTCGGCAAGCGCGGCAGCGAGGTCGTCACTGCCGGCCTGGCTCGACCGGACGCGACATTCGAAGTGCCAATGGTCGGCCTGGTGGCTGACGAGCGCACCCTGCGCGGTAGCTACATGGGCAGCAGCGTGCCCAGCCGTGACATCCCGCGCTACCTGGAATTATTCCGTCTCGGTCGCCTGCCGATCGACAAGTTGGTGACGCACCGATTGACCCTGGATGAGATCAACGTCGGCATGGATCGCCTGCGTGACGGCGAAGCCGTTCGCCAGATCATCACGTTCGATTGAGCAGGAGTGTCGCGATGTACCCTACAGACAAGTTCTACATTGATGGGCGATGGGTCGAGCCGATTGGCAAGGCCACGTTTACCCTGATCAACCCGGCTGATGAGCAAGCCTATGGCGAACTGGCCATGGGCAACGCCGACGATGTGGAGCGCGCAGTACGAGCTGCACGCCGTGCATTCGCGGACTATTCACGCTGGACACCGGGGCAGCGCATCGATTTGCTTGAGCGGGTATTGAGCATCTATAAGCGCCGGTACGAAGAGTTTGCCCAGGCGATGACCCTAGAGATGGGCGCGCCGATTGCTTTCTCCCGGGCGGCCCAGGCGGCGCGGGGCTCGCTGCATATCGAGGAAATCATTCGTGTATTGCGCGGCTTTGAGTTCGACGAGCAGCATGGCACGACCCAGATACGTCGCGAAGCGATCGGCGTATGTGGGTTGATCACTCCGTGGAATTGGCCGATCAACCAGATCGTGGTGAAGATCGCCCCCGCGTTAGCGGCCGGTTGCACGATCGTCCTCAAGCCCAGCGAGTTCTCTGCGCTATCTGCCTTGCTGTTCGCCGAAGTGCTGGACGAAGCAGGCGTACCACCGGGAGTTTTTAACCTAGTCAATGGCGACGGACCCAACGTGGGCCACGCTATCAGCGCACACCCGGACATCGACATGGTGTCTTTCACCGGCTCCACCCAAGCCGGCATCCGCGTGGCAAAAACCGCGGCCGACACGGTCAAACGCGTCGCACAGGAACTGGGGGGCAAGTCGGCCAATATATTGCTTGGCGATGCTGATTTAAGCCAGGCAGTCTCCAAGGGAGTCGCCGCGTGCTTCACCAACAGCGGGCAATCCTGCTCGATCCCAACCCGAATGCTGGTGCCGGCAGAACGCATGGCTGAGGTGGTGCGAATCGCTCGGGCTGAAGTCGCGAAGTACCGCGTAGGTGATCCACAGGATGAAAACATTCAGTTGGGCCCCCTGGTCAACCAGGCGCAGTTCGAACGCGTTCAAACGCTTGTCCAAACTGGCATTGATGAAGGCGCCGAGCTGATCTGTGGTGGCGTTGGCCGTCCTGCCGGGTTGCAAAAAGGCTACTACGCCCAACCCACGGTGTTCGCTAACGTAAGCCCGAACATGACCATTGCCCAAGAGGAAATCTTCGGCCCGGTTCTGTCGATCATTGCCTATCACAGCGAAGCAGAAGCGATCGAAATCGCGAATGGCACGCCCTATGGCCTGGCGGCATATGTGCAATCCGCCGACTTGAACCACGCCCGCAACGTGGCCGAGCGCCTGCGTGCAGGTCAAGTTCACCTGAACTATCCGCCAGCCGATATCGGCGCGCCATTTGGCGGCTTTAAACAGTCCGGCAATGGCCGAGAGTGGGGTGCGCACGGCCTCATGGAATATCTGGAAACCAAGGCCATCGTTGGCTACGCACCTGCCAACTAAACACACCAATAAAAACAATATAGGTTGTGAAAAATGAAAACGACTCTTGAGTCGGTGGACTTGAAGCCCACCCAAGCTGTAGATCGCTCTACGCTCAAAGTAATCGCTGCCGCGTCCCTAGGCACCGTATTTGAATGGTATGAGTTCACCCTGTATGGCGCACTGGCGTCGGTAATCGCGATTAATTTCTTCTCCGGACTGGACACTGCCACCGGATTTATCTTCGCGTTGCTGACCTTTGCTGTCGGCTTTGTCATGCGTCCGGTTGGCGCAGTCGTGTTCGGACGAATTGGCGATCGTATCGGGCGTAAGAAAACCTTCCTCATTACCATTGTGATCATGGGTATTTCGACGGTTGCAGTTGGTCTATTGCCGACCTATGAATACGCCGGGATCATTGCACCCTGCCTCTTGATCGCGCTGCGGATGCTTCAAGGTCTGGCGCTTGGCGGCGAGTATGGCGGTGCAGCGACCTACGTCTCCGAGCACTCAACGAACCGCCAGCGTGGCCTCAATACTGCCTGGATCTCGGCTACCGGTACCCTTGGGCTGCTGCTCGCTTTCGGGGTGATCCTGGCATGCCGTTACATCAGCGGCGACGACTTCAACACCTGGGGCTGGCGCATCCCGTTCCTGTTCTCGCTGGTGCTGTTGGCGATCTCGATTTCGGTGCGCATGGGCATGGAAGAATCGCCGGCGTTCAAGAAAATGAAAGCCGAAAAGCGCCTGTCGAAATCACCGCTACGCGAAACCTTTCTGAACAAGGCCAACCTGCGCCGCCTGGTGATCGCCTTGTTCGGCATCTGTGGAGGCATGACCTGCGCTTACTACATCGCAGTGCTGTACCCCACGTTCTTCATGACCCAGAACCTCAAGGTCGACCCTCAGCAAGCCAATACCACGCTGACCCTGGCGCTGATGACTGCACTGCCGATGTTCTTGTTGGCGGGCTGGCTGTGTGACCGCCTAGGACGCAAACCCGTCCTGTTGGCGGGGTTCCTGATGTCTGCACTGTCCATCTTCCCTATCTACAAAGGCGTGGCGCTCTACGCTAACCCCGACTTGATGGCCGCGGAACAGCGTATGCCGGTGACGTTGGTCACCGACACGTCCCAATGCTCGTTCATGTTCAATCCGACGGGCACCCGCACCTTCAGCAGCCCGTGCGACGTTGCCAAGCAAGCCCTTTCCGCAACCGGCATCAGCTACGAAACCCAATCGCTGCCTGGGCAAGTCAGCGCGGTGATTAAAGTCGGCTCGGCACAGCTGATTTCTGATGGCACCGTTGGCCTCGACCCGGCGGCCGCCAAGATTCGCGTGGGTGCGCTGAAAACCTCGTTGCAGAGCCAACTGGACGAGGCGGGATATCCCCTCAAAGCCGACCCTGAGAAGTTCCAGCGCGGCAAGGTGTTCCTGCTGCTGATGGCACTGGTGTTCTGCGGCGTTATCTCGCTGACGCCCGTCGCGCCGATGCTGGTGGAAATGTTCCCGGCGCGCATTCGCTATACGTCCATGTCGTTCCCCTACCATTTTGCCAGTGGCTGGATTGGCGGACTGCTGCCAACCATCGCCTTCGCCCTTTCAGCACAGATGGGCAATATCTATTTCGGCCTGTGGTACCCGGTGGCGTGGATCGGTGTGTCGTTTGTGGTCGGTCTGTTTTTCCTGCGTGAGACGCGTGATATCGACATCAATCTCTAACCTCCCCCTCCCCTGAGCCAGGTGAAACCATGAGCAATAACGAACTGTTCGATAAAGGCTTCAAGAATCGCAAAACCGTGCTGGGTGCAGCCCACGTTGAGAAGTCCTGGTCGTCGGCGGACGACTTCAATAAACCCATGCAAAAATTGGTGACCGAGTATTGCTGGGGCGCAGTGTGGGGTGACGAGACCCTGCCGTTCAAAACCCGCAGCCTCCTCAACATCGGCATGCTCACAGCCATGAACCAACACCACGAGCTAGGCGTGCATATGAAGGGCGCACTGACCAACGGCGTGTCCGTCGAGGAGATTCGCGCAGCGTTGATGCAGGCTGCAATCTACGCGGGTGTGCCGAGCGCATTGGCGGCGTTCCGGGTCGCGACGGAAGCCATCAAAGCCTGGGACACGGAGCACAGCCGTTAAGCCTCGAAAACCAAAACGCAGCCCTCGGGTCGGGCTGCGTTGTTCGTAGTGATTACAGTGCCGCGACCTATCGACAGCGATCAAACGACATCAATTACCACCTTTCCCACCATCTTGCCCGACTCCTGCCATGTGTGCGCGACGTGTACATCGGCCAGGGAGAAGTGCTGCTCGTCCAGCGTGTTCTCCAGCAGGCCGTCAGGCATTGGTCGCAAAGCACCGTCGAACGTCCACTTCGCTTTCACCAATGCCGTCAGCAAATGTCTTGACACTAACTGTAGTGACCACTATAAAATACGTACAATACGTAGCGATCGCTACTTAAATAGCTCTCGGCGATGTACTGGACGGGAAGCGTTCCCACCGACCGAATGAATGGGGTAGGCAACGTGATAGACCTGGCCGTACACGACATCGCGCAATGGCTCGAGATTATTCGCTCGCTCGGCGTCGTCGGGATTGCGCTCTATGCCGCGATGTTTGTGGTAGGCACTGTCGCCTTCGTACCCGCCTCGATGCTCACAGCGCTCGCAGGTTTTTTGTACGGCCCGATGTGGGGAACACTCCTCATCTCGCCCGCTGGCTTGCTGTCTGCAGCGGTCGCGTTCGCCTTGGGCAGATCGCTTCTGCGCCCTTGGGTCAAACGACGCCTGGCGAATAGCCCCAAATCAGCGGCGGTCGACCACGCCATCGAGTCAGGAGGTTTTCGGATTGTTTTTCTCTTGCGCCTAGCGTCCATCGTGCCGTTCGCTCCGCTGAGCTACGGACTTGGAGCCAGCCGAATCGCACGTCGAGATTTCCTGCTGGCGACCTGGATTGGCCTGTTTCCTGGAACATTTCTATATGCGTACCTGGGCTCTCTGGCGGCTGATGTCGCACAGATAATCAGTGGCGAGGTAACGACCAATCGCTCGACTCAAGTGATGACTTGGGCGGGTTTGGTCGTTGCATTAATTGCCTTACTGACCATCGCTCGATATGCACGTAATGCAATCAACCAAGCCCTTCTTCAACCCTCTTCAAACTAGGAGTAACACCATGAGCAACCCAACTTACGTCAAAGACTACAACGCCATTGTCACGGTGCTGAACCACTACAACGAAGGTGGCAAGCAAGCCAAAAGCAGCCTCATGAAACCTGCCTTCAGCGAGCAGGCCACGATCTTTGGTGTAGATGGCGAAGGCAAGCTGACCGGGGGGCCGATCCAGGGTCTGTTCGACATCATCGACAGCGCCTTCCGCCCGTCACCGGAAGCCAAAGGTGCCATCGTCAACGTCGATATCGTGGGCACCGCTGCCAGCGCACGTATCGATACCAATGACATCTCCGGTTTCTGCTTCACCGATTTCTTCAACCTGCTGAAGGTTGATGGAAAGTGGACCGTCATCAGCAAGATCTACCACACCCACGTTGCTCCTTAACCCAACCGCTTGAACCGCGCCCCATTGGCGCCAAAACCATGCAAAGGAGTTTGACCATGAGCAAAAACATCAAAGCAGTACCCACCCAAGACTACAACGCCGTTGTCGCCGTGGCCCAGCAATACGCAGACGGCCTGCGTGCCGGCAGTCCGGAAGTTCTGGAGCAGGCCTTTCACAAGGAAGCGGTGATGTACGGCTTCACCAACGGCAAACTGTTGGGCGGTCCGATCAGCAACCTGTTCGACTTCGTCCGCACCAATGGCAAGGCCCCGGATATCAGCACACGCCTGGACGTGCTGGCAATCACCCCAACCACTGCCGTGGTACGTGTGGACATGGAAAAGGACGCGATTGGCGCCGACTACAACGATTACCTGACGCTGATCAAAATCGACGGCACCTGGAAGGTGATCGCCAAGGTTTATCACCAGTTCGAAGGCTGATCCGAGCGGCCTGAAAGCAATGCTGTTTCTTAAGGTGATGAATCATGGCAAAAGTTGAATACAGCGCCGTTGTAGACGGCGACGCCGAGCGCGTTTGGGATGTACTCAAGCGCTTCGGGAAGATCAGCCAGTGGCACCCGGCGATCCCGCAGAGTGTCATCGAAGATGGTCAGCCTGACGGTCTGGTTGGCTGCATCCGGCGGCTGACGTTGCAGGACGGCGCTATTCTGCGCGAGCAGTTGTTGTCGGTAGACGCGGTGAATCTGCAATTCTCCTACCGCTTCGTTGAAGCGCCACTGCCCGTCGACAACTACGTGTTGAGCGTGCGATTGATCCCGCTGACCGGCGAGCAAAAAACCGTGATTCTGTGGTCTGCGACTTTCGACACACGTGAGCCTGATCCCCAGGGGCAATGGACCTCGACCATCGAGTCGCTCATTGTCGGTGGGCATGAAAGCCTCCAGGTTTACCTGAACCAAACCGCCACAGCGTGAATGTGCCCTACCCCGCTCCAGCAATGGATGCGGGGTTTAATTTTTCTGGAGTTACGATGCACGACCACATTGCCGAAGTGCCGCTTGAAAAAGCCTATCGGCTGATCAACCACGGCCCCACCGTGCTGGTTTCTGCTCAACACGAGGAGACTCGAAATGTGATGGCTGCGGCATGGGCCTGTGCATTGGATTTCTCACCGCCCAAAGTCACTGTGGTGCTGGACAAGATCGCCAAAACCCGCGAGCTGGTAGAGCGTAGCGGTCTGTTTGTGATTCAGGTTCCGACCGTGGCACAGCTGCAATTGACCCGCGATGTCGGCAGCATCAGCCTGCAGGAAGATCCACAGAAGCTGGCTCATAGCGGCGTCGAGCTATTCAGTATCAGCGGCCATGACGTGCCGTTCGTGGCCGGCTGCTCGGCCTGGCTTGCGTGCAAACTATTGCCCGAACCGCACAACCAGTCGACCTACGACCTGTTTATCGGTGAAGTCGTCGCTGCCTGGGCCGACACACGGGTATTCAGCGACGGCCATTGGCACTTTGAGCGTGCGCACCCGGATTTTCGTAGCCTGCACTACATCGCAGGCGGCCACTTTTATGCGATCGGAGAGGCATTGGACGTCGCGGCAAAGCAGGACACGCAATGAACCTGATCGAGAAACGCCCGCTCGGTCAATCCAGCGTGGCAGTCAGTGCCGTTGGCTTGGGCACGGTGCAGATCGGCTATAACGGCCACATCGATTACGACCAGGCGCTGGCCATCGTGCAGTCAGCTTATGAGGCGGGTATCCGCTATTTCGACACGGCACCGATGTATGGCACTGGCCGCGCGGAATACACCTTGGGCCGTGCTATACGCGAACTGAATGTACGCAACGATGTGGTCGTCAGCACCAAGGTGGGCCGCGTACTCGACACCGGCGGTATCCCGGCTGCCCAGCGCCCGGCGGACTCAAGATGGTTCCTGCACAACCCTCACTATCAGTACGATTATACCTATGACGGATTCATGCGCTCGGTGGACCACAGCCTTGAGCGCTCCGGCCTGGATCGTATCGACGTACTCCTGGTGCATGATCTGGGGCGTGCCTGGCATGGCCGGCGCGCAGAGATTTACTGGAATCAGATCCGTGAGAGTGGATTCAAAGCACTGGACGAACTGCGCAGCACAGGGGTGGTGTCTGCCGTCGGCTTGGGTGTCAATGAAACCGAAGTGGCCGTGGAGGTTGCGCGGGAGTTCGCCATCGACTGCGCGATGATTGCCGGCCGTTATACACTCCTCAACCATGCAGCACTCAACGGGCATTTCGATGAATTGCAACGCCGCGACGTATCGATCATCGCGGCGGGCGCCTTCAATTCAGGCGTGCTGGCGATGGGTGCACGCCCCGACGCAATGTTTGATTATCGCGCCGTCCCGGCCAACATCGCGGCACGCGTGGCTGTCATACAGTCGATCTGCGCCGACCATGGTGTGGCGATGTCGGCTGCAGCGTTACAGTTTTGCGTCTGCCACCCAGCTGTACGGGCGCTGGTGTTCGGCGCTCAGTCGGTGGCGGAAGTTCAGCAGAACGTCGCAGCGTTTTCGACACGGATTCCTGGTGCATTTTGGGCACAGCTCAAGCATCAGAAACTTATTCCCGAACACGCACCGGTGCCTGGCCAAGCCCCGCGCTGACGCGCCCAGAGCGCAGCCCACAAGGCGCTGCGCTTCCCCACTCGATGATCTAGTGCAGTTTCAACCGAGGCTCGGTGCCTCGTCCGAGACGGTTACCCAACATCAGCAATGCAGTGGGCATCAGGCCGTAGAGCGCGACCTGGTGCATGCGGTACAGCGATGCATAGAACACCCGCGCCAACCATCCTTCCAGCGTCACACTGCCCGTGAGTTTACCCATCAGGTTACCCACAGCCGAAAAGCGTGACAGCGAGACCAGTGAGCCATAGTCCTTGTAGACATAAGTCGGCAGGGTTTTGCCTTCAAGCCGGGCTTGCAGGCTCTTGACCAGCATCGACGCCTGCTGGTGCGCTGCCTGAGCCCGCGGTGGAACGTTGTGCTCACTTCCCGGCTGCGGGCACGCGGCACAGTCGCCGAACGCAAAGACATCATCATCCAGCGTGGTTTGCAACGTGGGGCGCACCCTCAGTTGATTGATATGGTTAGTCTCCAGGCCATCGATGTCCTTGAGAAATGACGGCGCTCGGATTCCGGCGGCCCAGACTTTGAGGCTGGCCTCAATCACGTCGCCGTTACGGGTCTTTAGATGCCCGGCGCAGACCTCGCTGACAGTGGCATTTGTCATCACCGACACCCCAAGCATTTCCAACGCGCGATGGACGGGCTCGCTGATGCGTTCCGGCAGTGCTGGCAGCACTCGCGGTCCGGCCTCAATCAAGGTGACGTGCATATCATGCGGCTGGATGCGATCCAGCCCGTAGGCAGCCAGCTCATGGGCAGCGTTGTGCATCTCGGCGGCCAGCTCCACGCCCGTTGCGCCTGCACCCACGATCGCCACACGGATTTTCTCACCCGCATCGCCGAGCGCCTGTGCACGCAGATAGTGGTTGAGCAACTGTTGATGGAAGCGTTCGGCTTGCTGGCGGGTGTCGAGGAACAGGCAGTGCTGTGCCGCACCGACGGTGCCAAAATCATTGGTGGTGCTGCCGACGGCGATGACCAGGGTGTCGTAGTTCAAAACACGTTCAGGCACAAGCTGCCGGCCGGCGCCATCCAGAGTAGGTGCAAGCCGAACGGATCTGGCGGCACGGTCCAGGCCGCTCATGCGGCCGAGTTGGAAATGGAAGTGGTTCCACTTGGCCTGGGCCACGTAGTTCAACTCTTCAGAGTGGGCATTCAGTGAGCCCGCCGCGACCTCATGCAACAGTGGCTTCCAGATGTGTGTGAGGTTGGCGTCAACGAGGGTGATGTGAGCGGTGCCGCGCTTGCCAAGGGTCTTGCCCAAACGCGTCGCAAGTTCCAGACCGCCAGCGCCACCGCCGACAATCAAAATACGGTGTGTCATTGAAGGGTCTCATTGCTTTTACAGGGGAGACAGGACAGATCCTGTAGCGCCCAGGCACACAGCATTGCGCCGGCGCCTGGGCTGGTGGTTTCAGCGATTACTGCTTACCAATCCTGACGGGTCGGCGAAATGATCAGGTCGTTGACGGTGACGTTTTCAGGCTGATTCAGTGCGTACACCACCGCGCGACCAATATCGTCCGGCGAGATAGCAATTTTATTCAGCTCTTGAGCCGCTTTACGGCCTGCCGGGTCGGTGACTTTATCGGCCCAACCGGTGTTGATCACACCCGGGCTGACCGTGTTGACACGAATGCCGTGCTGCACGCCTAGCTCTTTGCGCATCGACTCAGTCATAGCCTGCACGAAGAACTTGGTGGCGCTGTAGATACCCGCAGCAGGCCCGACCTGATGACCGGCGACCGAATCCATATTCAGGATCTGGCCCGACTTCTGTTTCAACATGAACGGCAACACCGCTGCGATACCATGCAGGTAGCCTTTGATGTTCACGTTGATCATCTTTTCCCAATCATCGGTGGCCAGGTCGATCCAGTTGGAAAACAGCATCAAGCCTGCATTGTTGATGAGGATATCGACCGAACCGAAAGAGTCCTGAGCGAATTGCGCGAGCGCTTTCATGTCCTCAGGGTTGGTCACGTCGCTGACGCGACCCACTGCCTCACCGCCCTTGCCTTTCAGCTCGTTGACGATGGCATCCAGGCCTTGCTGGTCCAAGGCTGCCGCGACAATTCGAACGCCTTTCTCGGACAAGGCACGTGCCGATGCAGCACCCAGGCCGGACGATGCGCCAGTGATGATCGCGGTTTTATTCTGCAGATAGTTCATGGGCGTTCCTCTCGTTGGTGACTGCCCGTCTGTGCGGGCAGTTTTTGGGGTATCGCGGATATACAGCCGGGATCAGTAGTCGCCGAGCGGCCAGTCGGTGTAGCCCTTGGCGCCACCGCCGTAATACGACTCGCGCGGCGCGATGGCCAGCTCGACCCCACGACGCAAGCGCTCAACCAGGTCCGGATTGGAGATAAACAGACGGCCAAACGCTACGGCGTCGATCTTGCCTTCAGCACGGCGTTCAATAGCCATGTCCAGGTCGTAGTTGTTGTTGCCTATGAAGGACCCTTTGAACTGCGCGCTCAATGCGTCCATGTCCACGCCTTCCGGCACCTCACGCGAGGTGGCGGTAGCGCCTTCAACGAAGTGCAGGTAAGCCAGGTCGAATGCATTCAGTTGCTGGATCAGGTAGCCATACATCGCCATGACATTGCTGTCGGGCGGCGTGTTGCCGGCGTCGGGGGTTACCGGCGACAGGCGGATACCCACGCGATCATTGCCCCAGATTTTGACGATTGCCTCGGTCACTTCCAGGGTCAGGCGCGCACGGTTTTCGATGGAGCCGCCGTACTGGTCGGTGCGATGGTTGGTCGAGTCCCGCAGGAACTGGTCCAGCAGGTAGCTGTTGGCCGAGTGAACCTCTACACCATCAAAACCAGCGCGTTTGGCATTCTCGGCAGCACGCTTGTACTGCTCGATGATCCCGGGAATCTCATCGGTTTCAAGCGCTCGTGGCATCGACACCGGGACGAAGCCTTTGGTGGTGTAGGTGTAACCTTCAGCCTTGATCGCAGAAGGCGCGACCGGTGCAGCACCGCCGGGTTGAAGCTCGACACTGGAGAAGCGTCCCACATGCCACAACTGGCTGACGATCTTGCCGCCGGCGGCATGCACGGCATCCGTGACTTTCTTCCAGCCGGCAACCTGCTCTTCGCTCCAGATGCCGGGGGTGGCCGCGTAACCGCGACCTTGCGCGGAAATATTGGTGGCTTCGGCGACGATCAAGCCCGCCGTGGCGCGTTGAGCGTAGTACTCGGCGTGCAGCTCGTTGGGAATGCCATCTTCGGCATAGCGGCTACGGGTTACAGGCGCCATCAAAATACGGTTGGCGAGTTTCATCGCGCCCAGGTTGATGGGGGTGAATAAGTCGGTACGAGTGGCGTTATCTGTCATGATAGATCTCATTTAAATAGACCGGTCGTCTAGTAAGTTGATAAAAATAGCTACGATAAAAGTCGCTTTGCCAGAGTCAGGGACGTCTTAAAGGCGTCGTCGCGCTTGCCGATCTTCATCATCAACGAAGCGCCGAGCCAAACCTGATAGAGCGATTGCGCAAGCGTCGCGCTTGGCGCTGTGGACGTGATCGAACCATCGACAAGCCCCTGCTCAATACAGCGCTCCAGCTTCGCGTGGATGGCTTGCGTACCTCGGTCGAGCACAAGGCGCATGCCCTCCGAGAGATCACAGACCTCGGCGCCCAATTTGACCACCAGGCACTTGTCGGTAGGCAAGTCAGAGCACTGGGTTTGCGCCCAATACTGGAAGTAACTCAGCAACCTTTGCGCGGCGGGTGCAGAGCCCGTCAACAACGTGTCGACCGTTGCGAGGTAGTTGGAAAAATACTGTTCAAGCAATGCCTGACCAAATTCATCCTTGGATTTGAAGTAATGGTAGAACGAACCTTTCGGCACGCTCGCAGCTGCGACTACCTCAGCCAAACCTACGCCGGTATAGCCTTTGTGGGTCATCAACGTTCTGGCGATATCCAGGATGTGTTGGCGTGTTTCAGAATGATGCTTTTTCATAATGCGGCCACCCTAACAAGAAATAGACCGGTCGTCTAGTAAATTTTAGAATGGCTTCGCTTCCTATGACCAACGGTTAATGGTGACACACGCCACGGTTGAATCCGAGGCATCAATCCAACTGCGACGAGGACAATAGCTTGTCAGCCTCTCCACCCACGCCATTGTTCAACACCGCATGCTTTGCGCACTTCAACCTCAATTGCCTGGTGATCTTCGCTGCGCTTTATCAGGAAAAAAGTGTTACCAGGACGTCTGAGCGTCTTAATATCGGGCAACCCGCAGTCAGCAACAGCCTGTCCAAGCTACGGCTGATCTTTCAGGACCCACTATTTATTCGTCGGGACGGAGAAATGGTGCCCACCGAAATCGCCGATGATATTGCGAAGCGTGTGATGCCGCTCTTGAGCGGTATTGGACAGGTGCTCGAGCGGTACACCGTTACGACACCCTCTTGCACCTCAAAGCAAACTGAAACCGCAAAATGACCCAACACTCGACTCGTTCAAACCGAGAAGTTTGTTTTGTGTATCATTAGCGCAGACATCTCTTCCAGACATACTCGTCTGGCGATACGCCCCAAGGTGCTGCACTCAATGACTGACCCCATTCCACTCTCTGTTCCACGCGCGAAAGGACGCCCGCGCGCCTTCGACCGCGACCAGGCCCTGTTACGTGCTCTGGCAGTGTTTTGGAAGCGTGGTTACGAGCCGGCCTCTGTGGCGGAATTGTGCTCCGCGATGAGCATCAGCCCTCCCAGCCTTTACGCAGCATTCGGCAACAAAGCCAAGTTGTTTCTGGAAGCGGTTGCCTACTACGAGGCGACGTTCTGGGATGCCACTTGGGAGCGTATGGACACGGAACCGGACATCGTGCGCGCCATCAGCGACTTCTTCCATACCTCAGCCTTGATCCTGACAGAGCCCGAGGCTCCGTGCGGTTGTATGGTCGTGCTCGCGGCTGTCAACGTCTCCGACGATGCTGGCGAAGTCACCGCCACCCTTAAAGCCTTGCGCCAGGAGGGGCGTGACTACTTGCAGCAGCGCCTGGATCGCGCGGTTGCAGACGGTCAACTGCGCCCCGACACCAATACCCGTCTGCTTGCCGCAGCCTTGAACACATTGCTCGAAGGCATGTCACTGCAAGCACATGACGCTGCAAGCCGCGAAGACCTGCAAGGTATCGGGGCCACAGCTGTAGCGATGCTGGCCCCTTCCCTCTCTGTTTGACCGGAATCGACCTCGCAAAACCCACCGCATCATTCAAGCAAGCTGTTCGCACGCCATTCTGATGCGCTCGCACGCCTGCACCAGTAGCGCCGTGGAGGTAGCGAAAGAAATGCGGAAGTATCCTTCCAATCCAAATGCGCTCCCCGGCACAACCGCCACTTGGGCGGCCTCGAGCAGGTACTGGCAGACCTCCACATCATTCGTCAGCACTACGCCCGCCGGAGTTTTGCGGCCGAACAACGCCGAGCATGCAGGGAAGAGATAGAACGCGCCCTCCGGACGGCGACACACCAGGCCGGGTGTGTTATTAAAAGCGTCTAGGCAAAGGTCTCTGCGCTGACGAAATACTTCATTGCGCTCAACCAGAAAATCGATAGACCCATCCAGCGCGGCCACCGCAGCAGCCTGGGAGATCGCACAGGGGTTGCTGGTGGTTTGGGACTGGATGATGGCCATGGCGGCAATCAGAGATTTAGGACCGCCGGCATAACCAATGCGCCAGCCCGTCATCGAATAGGCCTTTGAAACGCCATTTACCGTCAACACACGATCGTGCAACGCCGGTACCTGCGAAGCCATGGTGGTAAATATCCAACCGTCGTAGCTCAAGTGCTCGTACATGTCATCCGTCAGCACGTAGACATGTGGATGTTCCAACAGCACGGCGCCCAACTGCTCGAGTTCTGTAGCGCTATAGCCAGCACCGGTCGGGTTGCTTGGCGAATTCAAAATTAGCCATTTCGTGCGCGGCGTGATCGCCTGCTGGAGTTGCTCGGCGGTGATCTTGAAATGTTGATGAGCCGCGCAAGAGATTTCCACGGGCGTGCCCCCTGCCAGGCGCACCATGTCCGGATACGACACCCAATAAGGTGCAGGAATGATGACTTCATCCCCGGGGTTAAGGGTGGCCTGCAGCGCATTGATCAGCACCTGCTTTCCGCCGGTGCCGACACTGATTTCGTCGGTCGCGTAGGTGATCCCGTTTTCACGCTGAAACTTTCGAACGATCGCCGCTTTGAGTTCGGGAGTGCCATCCACATCGGTATAGCGGGTCTGGCCTGCATCAATCGCCGCTTTAGCAGCCGCGTTGATGTGATCAGGGGTCAGAAAGTCCGGCTCGCCTGTCGATAGGCTAATGATATCGACCCCGTTGCGGCGCAGTTCTGCCGCCTTGCGCGTGATCGCCAGCGTGGGTGAGGGTTTAACCGCTTTCAGCAGATTTGCAAGCAATTGCATGGCCCACTCTTTCAGCTTTCGTTGATAGTGCATGAATGCTAGCGGCGCGGAGAGAACAATTAAAACAATATATATGGATGTAAAAAATCAATTTTCTTTATGCATGGTTCTCCGTTGCTTGCCCCTGACGCGGTGTTAGTTGCACAGCCGTGGCCAGAATCAAACGCGTCCGACGCTTGACAATTTTTGTAGTGATCAATATAGAATATGGTTCGGCATGCATTTGCAATGCTCGCTTGAGCGGGCCATTTGTGAAACATCGCCTGATCTGGAGGAACTATGAATTCAGTTTTTATCGTCGGTGGTTCGGGCAAAGTCGCTCGTAGCCTGGCCCAACAACTGGCGCAACGGGGTCACCAGGCACGCTCGTTATACCGCCATGCGGAACAAGCCGAAGGGCTCAAAGCACTCGGTGCCATCCCCGTTGCCGGTAATCTGCTTGACCTGGATAAAGAGGCGCTAGCCAAGCTTATGGCAGGCAGTGATACCGTCGTGTTCGCGGCGGGTGCCGGCGGTAAAGGCGGCGCGCAGATGACGGATGCCATCGACGGTCACGGCCTGGAACTGTCCGTAGCCGCGGCTCGATTGGCGGATATTCGGCGCTTTATTCTGATTTCGGCGTTTCCAGAAGCATCGCGTGGCGAAACGGTTTCCGAGACATTCGAAAACTACATGGCTGTGAAGAAGCGCGCCGACGTGCACCTCGCGGCAAGCGAGCTTGACTGGGTCATCCTGCGCCCCGGCACGTTGCTCGACTCGCCTGGCACTGGCAAGGTCCGCGCCGGCCTTGCCATCCCTTATGGTGATGTACCGCGCGAGGACGTTGCGGCAGCCTTGTTGCAGATTATTGAACAGCCGGGCGTGAATCGCGTCATCATCGAGCTGACACAAGGCACTACACCGGTCGAGGAGGCTATTCAGCAGTTTGATCAGGATTGGCGTCAGGCATGAACCAGCCGACAACAATCAAGCTGCTACTGGTTGGTGCGAGCGGACTCGTCGGCCGTCACGTCTTGGATTTAGCGCTATCGGACCCGCGCGTCAGCGTGGTCTATGCGCCGACGCGCAAAGCGCTGGCGGCGCACCCCAAACTCATCGCCACCCTTACCGATTTTGAGCATCTGGATGAACAGGCGAAGCGATGGCAAGCGGATGCGGTGATCTGCACCCTTGGCACCACGCTGAAAACAGCAGGCTCCAAAAAAGCGTTCGAACGGGTCGACCATACGTATCCGTTGGCATTGGCCCGGTTAGCCCGCGATCACGGCACATCGGCCTATGTGCTCAATTCGGCGATCGGTGCCGATGCCGGGTCTTCATTTTTCTACAACCAGGTCAAGGGCCGCCTTGAGCAGGATCTGGCGAAGATAGGGTTTGAATCGCTGACTTATGTGCGGCCCGGTGTCATCGGGGGCAAGCGTGAAGAGGTGCGCCGTACCGAGCGCGCACTGATCCTCCTGCTCAAGCTTGCGTCGCCGCTGTTACCAAAACGCAGGCGTCTGAACCCACCAGAGCTTATCGCTCAAGCGTTGCTGGAAGCCGCGATTAATCAGGCCCCGGGCGTACATGTTGTTTCGTCGAGCAGCATGACAAGGCCCGTTTAAGCCAACAAGCGTCGACTCATCTCAAGCGCCGCGTCAAAGGGCTCGCGGGTCCGGTTGACCTTCACCAGCAACGAGGCGCCCAACCACATCTGGTAGAGCGCTTCAGCCAGCATCGCGGCGTCAACGGACGCGCCGACAGAGCCATCGGCTTTGCCCTGCTCAACACAACGAATCATCCGCTCGATGATCAGGGCTGTCCCTTTCTCGAGCACTCCACGCATGTTTTCGGACAGATCACACACTTCCGCGCCCAATTTGACCATCAGGCATTTTTGATCAGTGTGATCAAACGCCTGTGTCTCGGCCCAATAGCGAAGATAGCTCAGCAGACGTTCGGCGCCGGCGCCCTCACTGGCCAACTGCACATCGACGCGCGAGAGGTACTCTTCGAAGTACTCTTCGAGCAGCGCTTGGCCAAACTCGTCCTTGGAACGAAAGTAGTGATAGAACGACCCTTTAGGTACACCCGCGGCTGCGAGCAGCTCGGTAAGGCCGACGGCGGTGTAACCTTTCTGGGTCATAAGCGACCTCGCGACATCAATGATGTGCTGGCGCATGTCTTGGACGGGTTTCTTCATAATGCGGCGCATGCTAGCAAAAAAATCCTCAAGCGTCAGGCGCCCGGTGGAGCGCCTGACGCTCTCACATGCTTTGCAAGGAAGCAGTTCGATGCGTCAAAAACGGCCTATCAGGATCGGGTTGCCAGGAAACTCAACCCACCTGTTTCAACAGCGCAAACCTTGCAGGGCTCATCACCTTCATCATCAAGGCGGCGCCACAGCCCACGACAAATGAAACCATCACAATCATTTCCATGATCGAGGCCGCAAGCCCTGCATTCTCACCACCAACCAGCGCGGGGAGATTCTGGACCGCCACGATCAGGCAAGCGACCAATCCGAGGAAACCGCCAGTGGGTGCTACAACGGTGTTCCAAAAAGGATGCGGCGTGTCACTTCTTCTGAAATACACCAGTACCGAAATACACGTCAGAGACAGGATTACCATGTAGCCCAAGGTTCCTGCGGTCGCGCCCCACGCATAGATCTGTGTGACCGGGTCCATCCCGATCAGCGCGCAGACAGCAACCGCCACCAGCGACAATGTTGTTTGCAGAACAGATGACACAAAGGGCGAGCCGTGCTTCTGATGAACACTGCCCAACTTCGAATGCAGCACACCAAAGCGACCGAGTACATATTGATAGCGAACGACGATGTTATGCAGCGACAACACGCATGCAAATAAACTAGTCACCAGCAAGACCTGCATCACATCCACAAAAGCTTTATTGGTGAACCGCTCCACCATGGTCAAATACATATCGCCCGGGTGATCGGTTGCTTGCTGTACCACTTGTGATAACCCAACGCCATTCACCTGGCACCACATCGACACCGCGTAGAACACCCCAATTACAAACACAGCGATATAAGTGGCCTTTGGAATGGTCACATTCGGGTTCACCGCTTCTTCGCGGTACACCACCGTGGACTCAAAGCCCGTGAAGCAATAAATCGCGAACATGATCCCCAATCCTGGCGAGCCGGACAGTATCGTTGTCGCCGAAAACGGCTCCAGCGCATCCGGGCCGATACTGCCGTTGCCGATAATAGCTGCGTCCACCACCAACACGATGAAAATTTCCAACACCAACGCCACGCCCAGAAACTTGCTGCTTAGCTCAATTTTTTGATAGCCCAGGACTCCCACCAGCGCGGTGATAGCCAATGCCAGAATCCACCAAGCGATATTAATCCCAAGTGTGGTCAGCAATAGCTGCGACAAGGCGAAACCGATATAAGCCTCCAATGCCACTAGGATCATAAAATACGAGATCACTGCCATCGTCGCCGAGCCCAACCCGACGGATCGGCCCATACCTTTTTGAATGTACGAATAGAATGCCCCGGCGTTGGTGATGTATCTCGACATGTAGATAAAACCTACACTGAAGAGAAACATGATTACGGTTGCAACCATTGCATCAAAAGGCGCCGCCGCCCCGTTGCCCATGGAGATAATGAGCGGCGTATTGGCAACCATCACGGTCAATGGCGCGGCCGTTGCAATCACCATTAGCACGATGGAGGTGACACCTAAAGATCCGGACAATCCCGCTTTTTGATTAGTTATGCCTGACTCTGCACTGTGCATATTCGCCCCTAGGATATTATTGTTCCAGCAAGGAGATCACTGAATATCTACGACGTCCCTGACGATCCAGTAAGTTCGCAACTGTCTAACTGGCAAGTGAAGCGATTCGCACAAAAACAATATTTTTGATATGCATACTCGCCGAAGTGACAACTTGCGTCGTCTTTATTGTTGCTCGTACACAAAATTTTTCGCTATCAAATATCGGCGCGTGCTAACTCCGAACATGAGTTTTTTAGCACGCACCAAAAGGGAGAGCGCGCGCTCCATAGCGGTGCGCTTCCAGGTTATTTATTTCATCTAAATAGTTCAGTGCAAGCGCCAATCTGGAACAAACATTGCTGCACCAACGATAAACTTCGGAGGCTTTCGTTATGCGCCGTGACCCAGATATCGTATTCCCGCTCAGCACGCTTCCTAGAGTGGCGTGCGAGCAATCAAATGATCCTTTTCTTCAATCGAGAATTCTTCCTGATTGGATGCAGGATTACACCCAACTCTCCTGCGGTAACTTCGAAGGCGGTATAGCGCGCGCTTCTCTTGGACGGGTCCAGGTATTTAGAGAATGGATCAATCAAGCTATCGATCAACGATCAGTCGCTGATACCGATATCGTAATGATCGGGGTCACCTTGCATCAAGGGACTTGCTCCTGGCAGAACAAGGAGATGCGGGCCGACTCGTTATTCATCATGCGCCAAGGCGAGGAAGCCCGTTTCTGCGCGACGGCCAAATCCGACATCCTTGCTGCGACCATTGACGCGTCATTCCTGAACACTCTGTCCCATGGCCTTTACGGAGTAAGTGCGGATCGCTTGGTAAATGGCGCCTGCCTGCTCACAGGCGATACACAAGGGATCGCACGATACAAATCATTGCTGCTTTCAACGCTGGGGGCTGCCGTGGCCCGGCCAGACTTGATCGATAGCGAAGACACACGCTTGCAACTCTCTGAGGACGTTACCGTCGCGGCGCTTGAAGCCATGGGGAGCCTATCTATTACGCCCTCATTTTCGCCAAGAGATCATCGAGTTCATCGAACGATGGTAGACCGGGCGCGATCATTTGTTCTGAGCAATCCCACAGCCAACCATTCAGTGGAAGCCTTGTGCGAACATTTGCACATGAGCAGGCGTGGACTTCACAGCGCATTCATCCAGGTGGTGGGCGTCAATCCCTGCACCTATATCCGTCAGGTTCGCTTGCACGGAGCTCGCAAAGATATCTTGAGCGGTGCACCTTCAGTGTCCGAAGCTGCCATGCGCTGGGGGTTTTGGCACTTTGGAATGTTTTCTCGATATTACAAAAACCAATTCGGCGAGTTACCTTCTGAAACGCACCGCAACCCGCCACGTGTAGGGATGGGAACCTGGCCCACATTGGCCTGACGGAGTGCAGGAGCGAAAAAAATATAAATGTATTTTCAAGTCAAACATAATTAATATTTGCGCATGATCAAAGAACTGAAAACACTTATCGCTGTGGCGAGGGAAGGTACTTTTGCTGCAGCGGGCAGCAAGATAGGCCTAACCCAAGCCGCGGTCAGCGCACAGATGCAACGTCTTGAAGCGGAGCTTGGGGTAGAGTTGTTCGACCGCCAAGGACGTTCGGCCCAACTCAATCAGATGGGACATCAAGTTCTATTGCAGGGTCAGGAACTGGTGCGTCAGTTTAAAAATCTAGGCACAAGCACGACAGGCCTTCCTGCCAGCACCTTGGTTACTATCGGGGCAATCGCGTCTGTTCAACGCTCTTATTTACCCGACGCGCTCGCTGAATTTCATCAGCGCTCCCCGCAGTGTCGGACACGGGTCGTACCTGGCCTTTCGATGGAACTGGTGCATCAGGTTGATTCGGGGGAAATCGATATGGCCGCGGTCATTCGCCCCCCCTTCTCTCTCCAGAGCGATCTACGATGGACAACCTTGGCTCGCGAGCCCTACCGACTGATCGTCCCCGCTGATATGCCGGGAGATGACTGGGCTGAGCTGGTATCGACCCAGCCCTTCATCCGCTATGACCGCTCGTCATTTGGTGGACGTCAGGTTGATAGGTTTTTGCGGCAAACCCACGTTACTTTGCATGAAGTGTGCGAACTCGATGAGCTGGATGCGATCATCAAGCTTGTTGCAAATGGCGTCGGTGTCGCCTTGGTACCGGAAACGGCCACCCGCACGGAGTGGCCTGCCGAAATACGTCCAATCGACCTGAAACAGAGGACATTCCATCGCGATATTGGCTTGGTTCATCGTGCACGCCGCAGCCTCAGCGAGCCGGTAAAGTTATTGGCTCAACTGATCATCGATCAGACAGTGAAGAAGCATCAGCCCCACGCGTAGATAAATCATGTCTGGTCTGTTAGAGGCCTGGAGGCAAACAGCCGTTTAGGTGTCAGTTTTACTCGTACGAGACAGCGTCCACCGCCCGTGATCATCCAGGAACTTGCGTCCCGAATGATTGATGAAACCCAACGCTATCCCAAGACAAAGCGTGACCATGATGTAAAACCACTTGTCCGGTCCAACAAAGAACGTACAAGCAACGGCACCGAACATCATTGGAATGTTGGAAAACATACCCCACGGGGTGAACAGCAAGTGCGTAGCGCACAGCGCTATCGTGACGAGGCCAACCGAAAGTGCCGACGCAACCATCGGGTGTATGCCCTGATGTGAAAATAGCGAATCGAGATAAATAAACACGCCCCCCCAGACCACTCCCGCTACCGCGCTAAGGCAGGCGTCGGTGAATTTATCGGCTCGCGCGCCACCCGTTAAATAGATAGGCAACGCGACAAACGTACACGGCAGCGCACCCAATAAGCCGAGCGGGCTCATCAAATACAACAGCACATAGAGCCCGACGGTAATCCCAATCCACACGCTTAAGTTCAACGAAAATCTAGTCGACATCCTATTCCCTCCTGCAACATGCTTATTATTGTCTGTTGTGCATCAGGCGTTTCTGGAAAACATCGATTTGTTGTTCTTCGCATTGGCAGACGTCAGCCAAGCTCCATCGATATTGGAGCCTGGCCTCGTTGACTCAACACTCAGTTACGCAGACCTGCCTGCTTGAGCAGCGGCATTACCCGCTCATTGAAAAACGGCAGTTCTTCGTTGTAATCAACCATGGTCAACAACGTACCGTCGACCCCCGTTTTCTTCAGGTCGATCAGCCCTTGGGCCACTTGCTCAGGCGAACCAATCAGTGGATAGCCGCCCCAGCCCGCAATAAAGCGTTCCTTGAACTTCGCGTACATCTCTGCGGAATGGTTTTGCGATTGGACCTGCAGCACGTCGGCCAGATTGTCGCACGCCACCCGGTCGCCCTTCTCTTTGACGTAGTAGTCGTAGTATTCACGCGCCTCCTTTTCCGTTTCTCGCACAATGACCGGGCACGACGTGAAGGTTCCCAACTCCCGGCCAAACTTGGAGCGGGCCAGGTCTTTGACATGTTTTACCCAGGCAGCGCCTTTTTCCATGTCCTGCATGAAACCGAAGTTGAAATCACAGTGCTTGGCGGTGAAATCCAGGCCTTTACCCGACGACCCTGCGCAAATCATCACCGGGCGCCCTGCCTTGTTGTAAGGCTTGGGCTCCATGACAGCATCTTTGGTTTTGTGGAAGTCGCCGTTGTAGTCCACGCCATTACGCGCCCACAGCGCCGCGACGATATCCATCCACTCATCAGCGTATTCATAGCGCTGGTCGTGCTCCATCATCTCCCGCCCAAACATCTCCATTTCCGGAGTAAACCAGCCGGTCACTAGATTCAAGCCGAAGCGGCCCTTGGAGATATGATCGATAGTGGTCGCCATTTTAGCCGCGACGATCGGGTGAATAGTGGGCACGTGGGTGGTGGAGAAAAACTGTAGTTTGGTGGTGACCGCTGCCATAGCGGCAGCCCATGTAAACGTCTCCATGTTGATGCCGTTGAAGTTTGTCACACCACCGAACCCACGCCAGCGCGCGATAGGCACCATGCATTCCCAACCCGCCACTTCCAACTGCTGGGCGATTTTTACGTTATGCTCGAAGGTAGGCTCAAAGGTGGATTCGGCAGTGGTGATCGCACAAGCGTTTGAGCAGTTGGTTCCAAATACACCCAGTTTCAGCGCGTTATCGTTGAACATTGGGTTGCCGGTTTCGTGAAAACGTTCCTGCATGTCCATTTCAGATTCCTCTTTTTATTGTTGTTAATGCTGGGAAAACCCTGGAATTACACACCCATGTCGTCAAAGACTTCCTGCGCCAGGCGGAAGCCATCAATGGAAGCCGGTACACCACAATAAATAGCTACTTGGAGCAGCACTTCACGAATCTCCTCTTTGCTCAAACCATTGTTGATCGCGCCGCGCACATGCAACTTCAATTCGTGGGGACGGTTCAGCGCCGAAATCATGCCCAGATTCAGGAACGAGCGCGTGCGACGGTCCAGCCCCGGGCGATTCCAGATGGCGTCCCAGCAGTACTCAGTGACCAGTTCCTGTACGGGCCAGTTGAAATCACTGGCCTTGGCAATGGAGCTATCAACGTAAGCTTCACCCAGCACTTCCCGGCGGGTCTTGAGGCCGTCATGGAAACGCTCGGAAAGTTGGCTGCCATCAGGCGAAGTGATTTTTGCTTGGCTGTTCATTTCATCTTCCTCGGGGTGAGTTAATACCTTGGCGACCTTATGACTGCCTACACAGTCATCGCGCTAAAGTGTTGCGGTTAAAAAATCAGATGTCGTTTTATGCCACCAGACAGGGTCTTACTTGTTTGGCTCGCACCGCATTCGCGGCTTTCCACACAATCAAATCTGCAATCGAAATAATGATGAGTCCGTTGTGCTGCGCAAACTTTTCTAGGTCTGGCCGACGGGCCATGCTGCCGTCGTCCTTGAGGATCTCGCAGATCACGCCGACCGGTGACAACCCCGCCAATTCGGCGAGATCCACAGCCGCTTCGGTGTGACCGGCGCGCGCTTCAACCCCACCGCTGCGCGCGATCAGAGGGAAAATATGTCCAGGCCTTGAAAGTGACTGCGCTGTTGTATCAGCCGCCGCGAGCGCCCGGAGTGTCAAAGCGCGTTCGGCTGCCGAAACCCCGGTGGTAATCCCTGCAATCAGATCCACCGATACGGTGAAGGCGGTTTTCATCGAATCGGTATTGCGCTCCACCATCAGCGGTAATTCCAGCCGGCGCGCAAAGCGCTCGGTCATCGGCGCACAGACGATCCCACGACAACGGCTGACCATAAAAGTGAGCGCTTGCGTCGTGGCGAATTCCGCAGCCATCACCACATCACCTTCGTTCTCGCGCCCCTCGTCGTCCACCACGATAACCATGCCACCTGAGGCGATCACTTCCAGTGCTTTCTCAATCGTTGCGAAGCCCATAACAACCTCTACTGAACGCTGACGGTCTAACGACCCGGGACACATCACTTGATAGCGGCGGATCTGGCGAAGCGCCCGTCTTCGTACAACAGCGGTGAAATATCCACCCGGGTATCGACCCAAAGTACCCGGCCAAAAATCACATCGTGAGACCCGATGGTGGCGACTTCACACACCTCGCACACCAACGCTGCCTGCGCATCGGCCAGCACCGGCACGCCGTGCTGCTCCACCCATTGACCGTGTTCAAAACGCTCCTGGCCTTTGAGCTGGCCACTGAAAATCGGTACCAGGTCGACATGGGAAAGGTGAAGCATGTTGACTGCGAAGCGTCCGCTCACCTCCAACGCCGTACTGATCGAGGCAGAGCGATTGACACACACCAGGATAGTGGCGGGGTCGGCAGTCACTGATTGCACGGCCGTCGCTGCCATGCCGAATGGCTGGCCCAGATGGCGCGTGGTGATAAGCGAGATGGTCGAAGTCAAGCGACGCATCGCTTGCTTGAAGTCGTTAACGAGTTCTTGTTCTTGTTTTTGTTCTTTCATGTCTACCTCTTCCAAGGAGTTCCATGGGGTGTTGATTTCAAAAATTACAGATCGTCAGACAATCTGTCAAAACATTTTGCATGATTGACAGATTGTCTGACGACTTTTATAAGTAGACGCGATTTTACTTCAACGAGGAATGCATCCATGCCACGCACGCTGTATGGCCACATGAAATCCAGCAATGTCATGAAAGTCGTCTGGCTGATGGACGAGCTGGGGGTCGAATACGAAAGGATCGATCTGGGCAACGTTTTCGGCGGGCTTGAAGAGGACGATTACCGTGGCATGAACCCCACCAGCCTGGTGCCCACACTGGTAGATGGCGACTTCACGATCTGGGAAAGCAACGCGGTATTGCGTTACCTGTGCAACGCGTACGCACCGACCAGCACGCTCTACCCAGCAGAGCCAAAACTACGTGCGGTGGTCGATCAGTGGCTGGACTGCCAGCAGACGCAACTGACCCGGCCACAGACCGTGGTGTTTTTTCAGTTAATTCGCACCGCCCCGGAAAAACGCGATACACACGCGTTGCAAACCGCGATCCGCGAAGCCGGCAGGGTCTGGGGCTGGATCGAACAGCGCCTGGCTGCACACGAGTACATCTGCGGGCAAACGATGACCATCGCCGACATTGCCTGGGCCGTGCACGCACACCGTTGGCTGAACATGGACTTTCCCCGTGCGGAGCTGCCTAACCTCAAGGCGTGGTACGCAAGGATGCTGACGCATGAATCCTTCCGGCAGAAATGGGCCGGCCCGGTGGTTTGATCAGAGAGATGAACGCTATGGAATTGAATAACAAGGTCTGCATCGTCACCGGCGCCGCCAGCGGCATTGGCAAAGCGGTTGCCACCCTGTTTGCGAAAAACGGTGCCACAGTGATTGTGGCCGATGTCAACGTAGAGGCCGCGCGCGCCACCGCAGAAGAGATCGATGCCATGGCCATCGCCTGCAATGTCGCGGTTAATGCTGACGTGCAGGCGATGGTGGAAACGGTCGTTGAGCGTTTTGGTCGTATCGACGTGCTGGTCAACAACGCCGGTTTCGGCATGACTGGCAACGTGGTGACAATTGATGAGGAGGATTGGGACCGCCTGATGTCGGTCAACCTCAAAGGCATGTTTCTGTGCGCCAAGCATGTGGTGCCCGTCATGTCCCGGCAGAAGTCCGGTTCCATCATCAATACGACGTCCTATACGGCAACCAGCGCAATCGCCAATCGCACCGCCTATGTCGCTTCCAAGGGCGGCGTATCCGCGCTCACACGTGCGATGGCGTTGGACCACGCGGCCGATGGCATACGTGTGAACGCCGTCGCACCGGGGACCATCGACAGCCCCTACTTCGAGCGGATCTTCGCCCAGTCAGAAACCCCGCAGGCACTGCGGGCAGCTTTCGACGCACGCGCCGTGTTGAATCGAATGGGGCAGCCTGAGGAAATCGCCGAAGCCTTTCTGTTTCTGGCATCCGACCGCTCGCGCTTTGCCACAGGCAGCATCCTGACGGTGGATGGTGGTTCCTCGATCGGCAACCATTTGGTTGATTGACCCTATACCTGTGACCTTGCCCGGTGAATGCCGGGCTTTTTTGTCCCACGGATAAACGCAAACCGCCGGTCGCCCGCAAGGTGAGACCGGCGGCTTTACATCGGCGTAATCAGGCGGTAGTCAGCACTGATCTGTGTAGAACATGGGCCAGGCCCTGCATCAGATAAGACCGGAAATGATCCGGGTGTTCAGTCATTGGGAAATGCCCCAGGCCGTCCATGACTAAATGCAACGCCCCCGGTATCAACGCGGCCAATCTGGCACCGTCCGCCGGGGTGGCTGAATAGTCATAAGTTCCCGAAAGCAATGCCACCGGTGTACGCCCGGCATCAATTCGCGGCGCGATGACGGCCCCGTCGAACTCGTCACTGTAGAACGCCAGGTCACCGGGATAGATGCCTGGTCCGCCTTGGGAATAAATCCAGCTGGCGCGGCGCCGATCCTCGACAGGGCTGGTCGGGCTCATCAAGCCTCGTACATAGGCGCCGTTGTGCAGCCCGCCATGGACTTGTACATGGTTCTGGTAAGGGTTGCGACGGCCACGCGACTGGAAGGGCGGCTCCAACGCCACCACACCGATCAATTGCTCAGGATGCTCGGCTGCCAGCACCAGGGACATCGCCGCGCCCATGGACCCACCGACCACAATGGCCGGCGCGCCGATCACCTGCTCGATAAACGCCGTGCACCATTGTTGATAACCTTCGCTGGTCAGCAGATACGGTGCCCCATCCCACGTTCGCGGCGGCATCGACTTACCATGGAACGGCAGATCGATCGCATACATACGAAATTGCTGCGCCATCTGGACGTCCGCCATCTGCGCGAAATATTGCCGCCCATCAGCACCTGCTGTGTGCAAGAACAACAAGGGGATGCCCTCCCCAGCCACTTCGTAATACATCTCGTAGGCCTGCCCCGCCACACGAACGTCGGCATACTGGCCTTGAATCTGGGAAAGAGATCGCTCGACAGCGTCCGCCGGGGTGGACGACGTCAGGGTCACCAACTCGAACAAGCGCTCAAGAAAGGGCCTCGCCTGGGCAATCAGCTGTGCATCGCCGCTCACCTCAAATGCCGGGTTGGCAATCTGCAGCGCCGTAAAGCTGTGGTAAGTAGCAACAGGCGGGGAACACAGGACGCACTCCCAATCAGATTCGCCAGCGCCGATGCGAATCGTTGGCTCACCTGTAAAGCCTTTGGACAGTCGTCCATTGACAACACTCAGTCCAATGGTCTGGCCGCCCACGCTAAATTCAACGTCCACCGATAGCCCAGGTGCCAGCCGGCGAAGTTCGGGGTCCGGGTAGGCGCCAATCAGCCGCTCATTCAAACTGATGAATGCAGTCATTATTTTTCTCCTGCGTCACTGTTGCAGTAACGCATCATCACGTCAGTGTCCTACCGCCCGAAGAGGGCCGCATGGGTCGCAAGCCGGTGCGCATTTATCAACTGCCAAGCGACAGCATAAAGGCGAGAGCACGCCGTGATGAATATCCAGATTTGCAGACAATCTGTCAATCGGACAGCTGAGCCTCCGCCTCGATACTCTCCAGGTAGCTGATAGCCACATTGGCTGACAGCTGGATATGCTTGCGACAGGCCTCCCCCGCCCTAGCTCCATCTCTGGCTTTAATCGCCGCGACGATCTCCTTGATCTCCTCAACCGAGCGCTGGAGCCGCCCCGGCTGCGTCATTGACATCGCCCGCAACAGCGTGATTCGGTTATGCAGGGTCGTTAGCATCTGGACGATGAATACGTTGTTACTACCTTCCATCAAGCACACGTAGAACTGGGTTTTAGCCTCGATCAGAGCATCACGCGCGAGACGCGTGCTTTCCGGGTCGCGATCAGGGTATTGCCAGTACTGTTGGGCGCGAAACTCAAACATCGCTGCCGCTTCCTCGAGCCGCCGAATCTGCGCATCGGTGCCGACTAACGCGAATTCCTGCCCGGAAAAACTCTCCAGCAGGCCGCGCACGGCATACAACTGGCGCGTTTCGTCTAGGGAGATCTTGTTAACCGAAGGCCCTTTGTGAGGGTTACAGGTAATCAGGCCTTCCGCCTCAAGTTGACGCAACGCCTCTCGAATGGAGGTACGCCCTACCCCGGTCATTTCACACAGTTCACGTTCAACCAGACGCTGGCCGGGGCGCAGCACGCCAGTAGAAATGGCTTCCCGAATCTTGTCTTCCACCAACAAACGCAGGGTCGCGCCACGTTTGGGAACCTGGAGGCTTGATTCACTCATCGACACACTCTCCTCATACGAATCTCTTTTCTCAGGGCTGTTCACCAGACGGGTTCAGGGGACATTGGAGTCGAAACTCTTCGTCCCGAAACCAGGGATTGTCTGATTGTATGTGAACGACGCTACTTACAGCTACAGGAAGGCGGATTTGCGGGCACGACTAAGCCCTCAGCCAAGCAGCAGAGAAGGAAGCTCAAGAGTGATGAAGGTTGATCAGCAAAGGAGAGCAGTACAAATTGAATTACAAGGGGCGCATGGCAGCGCCCCTTGATTCGCTATCTTGCAATGGCGGTCACTCCCCTCCCCCTCGGATCAGACACAGGTTCAGGTACGCCGTGTTGCACCTTGATTGCCTGGATATCACCATTGAAGCCTTGGTTAGCAAGGTTATATCCCGCGGTTTCAACATCCGTCGCCAATTGCCCGGAAATAGGTGCATAAGGCTCCCAGAAGATCGTATTCGCGGGCAGCAACTGGTGGTGAAAACGCAACGCACCCACTGAATCTTCCAGCCCAAGGTGGAAGTCATATACGTTACTAACGACCTGGAAAATGGACGTAAAAATCCGTGAGCCACCGGGTGTACCGATGACCAAGGCGACTTTGCCGTCCTTCAGAAAAATCGTCGGAGTCATCGAAGACAATGGCCGCCTTCCGGGTTCGATGGCGTTGGTGTCGGTGCCGACGACGCCCAATTGATTAGGCACCCCTGCCATTGCCGAAAAGTCATCCATCTCATCATTGAGCAAAATGCCCGTTTTATCCGCGACCACGCCCGAGCCGAAAAATCCATTGAGCGTGTAGGTGTTGGAAACGGCATTGCCCCATTTGTCGACGATTGAAAAGTGAGTGGTCTGAGGTTTTTCCGGCGACTCGATGTTCAGTCCTGCGACGACTCTATTGGTGTCCGAAGGACCTGACAAACTGACCTGCGACGCACGACCCGCCAAATAGTGTTCGTCGATCAATTCATGCACCGGCACGGTGTAAAAATCTGGATCACCCAGGTACTGCGCCCGATCGGCAAACACCCGCTTCTCGATTTCCGCCACCAGATGCATATAGCGCGCGGAGTTGAGCGGCACGTCCTGAAAATCTTCGCGGCGCATCTCTTTCATCTTCAACAGTTGCACCAGCGCGATCCCACCGGAACTGGGCGGTGGCGCGGTGACGATCTGAAAGCCGTTCCAACTGGCTTGTATCGGCGCACGCCAAACGGCTTTGTAGTCGGCGAGATCTTGCGCGCTGATCAGGCCGCCATTGGCACTCATATCGGTCACGATTAGCGCAGCGGTTTTACCGGCGTAAAACCCTTTCGGGCCCTGCGCGGCGATACGTTTTAGAACTCCCTCAAGTTCAGGCTGCTTGAAGGTGGTACCTGCCTGCAGCTTACCGAAATGTTCAGAAAAGTTGGTTTTACCGGCAAAGCGTTTTTCATTTTCGCTCGTGGCAATGTTGGCCAATGCTTCATCAACGACGAAGCCATGATGCGCATAGTCAATTGCCGGCTCGATTAGCTGCGCCCATTTGAGCTTGCCGAATCGTTTGTGCGCCTCCCACATACCGGCGACAGTGCCCGGCACGCCCACCGATCGGTGGCCGATCACGCTACCTTGCGGCTGATCGGCAGCAATAACTTTTTTACCCGAACTGTCGACAAACATGTCTCGCGTCGCTTTCAGCGGCGCACGCTCACGGTAATCGAGGAAATAGGGTTTTCCCTTGTAATAGACGGTCATGAAACCGCCTCCGCCGATATTCCCGGCTTCCGGGTAGGTCACGGCCAGGGAGAATGCAACGGCGACGGCCGCATCAATGGCATTCCCGCCTTTGGCAAAAATCGCGTTGGCGGTGTCTGCAGCAAATTGGTCAGGTACGGCCACCGCAGAATGCGTCAGCTCCGTGCGTGGGCTGGCGATCGCCAGTTGATAAGTTCCCATAAATAGCAACACCATCCATAGGGCGACGCAGCGACGCGTCCAATCGAACACTGATTTCTTGCACATAGACCACCTGTTTTTTTTGTAAATAATGGCAGCACAGAGGCAACTAACAGGGCGCGAACCGAGCACCCCGGTGCCTGAAAAGAATGAATACGCAAAAACTTCTTATTGGTTTAATCAGCCAAAAAAAGAGCCCTCGACACGGTTAACGTGGAAGGCTCTTGTGTCACCGATTAAGCGTTCTGCTCGGCCCCTACAGAGCCTTTTCGTTCCAGGGGGGCTTTCTCCCACTTGGCGATGACCAAGGGTGCAATTGCATTACCCAGCACGTTCAAGGTGGTGGTGCCGCTATCGATAATCCGGAAGATCCCGGCAATCAACGCGACCCCTTCCAGCGGCAGCCCGGCAGACGCCAGCGTGGCCGACAAAATGATGATGGCAAACCCAGGTACACCCGCAGCGCCCTTCGACGTCAGCACCATCGTGACCACTAGCAGAATCTGCTGAGTCAACGACAGATCGATGCCGTACAACTGGGCAATAAAAATCGTCGCCACCCCAAGGAAGATAGAAGCCCCGTCCAGGTTGAAGGCGTAGCCCACCGGTACCACGAAGCTGACGATACGCCGAGGCACTCCATACGTTTCCAGTTTGGTCATTAACTGCGGCATAACAGCGGCTGAAGCAGCACTGGAGAAGGCCAGGATCAGTTCATCACGGAAATACTTGATCAACTTGAAGAGGTTTTCGCCGATGAGGTAGCAAATGCCGCCCAGCATTACCAAAGCAAACGCAATCAGCGCCAGGTAAACCACGCCAATCAACTTGAGCAACGGCAACAACGAGGCAAATCCAAAGGTCGCTACGGTTGCGCCTATCATGCCGAACACGCCGATTGGCGCGTAAGCCATGACAAACGACACCACCTTAAACATCGCATCGGAAAAGCCCTGCACAACCGCTACAACCGGTGCACTCTTCTCTTTGGGCAACGTGTTCAATGCCATGCCCAGCAAGACCGCAAAGAACAGCACTGACAGCAACTTCCCTTCCGACATCGCTATGATCACGTTATCAGGCACGATGTTTTGCAAGATGATCAGCGCGCCTTTCGACGGTTCCATGTGTACGGCTGCTGCGTTGTGCGCGATGCCCGCGATTTCAGTGCCTTTACCCGGCTCGAAAATGTTGGCGAAGCACAAACCGAGTACGATGGCGAGGCTGGTGATTGCAAAGAAGTAAATGAGCGACTTAGCGCCCATGCGGCCGAAGGATTTGTTATCGCCGCCTCCGGCAATGCCGAGAATCATGCAGCAGAAAACAATCGGTACAACGACCATCTTCATCATTTTGATGAAAATATCACCGAGTGGTTTAAGGATTTCGGTACTGACCCAAACTTGATTTTCCGGGTGGGTATTGAAATACCAACCCACGAGCACGCCAAGCAACAGCCCGGCAACGATTTGCCAAACTAAGGGGATACGTTTCATGTCTAGCCTTTTTGTTGGAATGAAAGGACTGCTTGACGGCAGCAGCTAGATTCATGAGCTTCCAGCTCACTTGAGATGTCCTGGCGCAACTTTGTTTGCGCCAGGCTTTTTATTATTTTGCGAAAAGCTGACTCATATCCTTGAACGCTTTGAACTCCAATGCGTTGCCGCATGGGTCGAACAGGAACATGGTGGCCTGCTCGCCGACCTGGCCCTTGAAGCGAATGTAAGGTTCGATAACAAACTTGGTACCGAATGAATTGAGACGCTCAGCCAGCGCTTCCCATTGAGCCCACTCCAGAATGATGCCGAAGTGCGGAACCGGTACGTCGTGGCCGTCTACAGGGTTGCTGTGTACGCTTTCTTGCGAAGCGGTTTTAGGATGCTCGTGGATGACCAATTGATGACCGTAGAAATCGAAGTCAACCCATTGGGTGCTGGAACGGCCTTCGGAAAGACCAAACACTTCACCGTAAAAAGTGCGTGTAGCGGCCAGATCATAAACGGGGATTGCGAGGTGGAAAGGAGAAAGACTCATCAGGGACTCCGACTGCGATTTTTATTGATTTCTGATACGGACAGCGGGCTCGCCGTCCGACGGACTTCTTAGCCCACATCCATGCTAAAGCCGCGCATCACTAAAAAAAATCAATATAAATTTTTGTCACGCACAAATAATTTTTGTTTTTTGGGACAAAAGGCACGATCGCTTTTCACATAACCGTGTAGACCGATTCACCGCTTGCGCGCTCGCCAACGGGCACCTCAACCGCGCTGCCGGACATCGGTGAACGAGGACGACCGATTCCTTGCAGTCAGGATATGAAATAGCCCAAGCATCCATATGGCCTAGGCATTCCACCAAAATGGAAACGAACTCGCACGCCCCTCTATGTCGAGTCTTACATTGATAAACCTGTCATAACGATTGATTCGGCGCATCCAGCCGGCAAAGCCTATTATCGTCCGGCAACAAGGGCGGTACTTCCTTGCGCAAGATCCAGCATGTTATCGGTTTAGGCAGGACCATTGACAGCCGGGTCAGCCATCTCAATGTCCAGGGAAACAAATAGTCCCAGCGGTTGCTGCGCATGGCATACAACATATGCGCAACCGCATGCGCCTCCGATATTTCTAACGGTGCCGGCATGCCATCATTAGCCGTCTGGGCGGTAGCCACGAAACCTGGATAAAGGGAGAGAAAGCGGATGCCTCTGTCACCGAACTCGATACGGCAGGTATCGATCAGCAAGCGCAGTGCGCCCTTGGCTGCGCTGTACGGCCCTTGCAGAGGTACGCCCAGAAAGCCTGCCAATGAATTGGTCTGAACCACCAATCCGTGCCGCTGGAGACTCATCTGCTCCAGTGCAGGAAACAAATAATTGACGGCCACGTCGTAGTTTGAACGCATGTAGGCGGTAACCTCCGAAGCGCTCATTTGACGCATGTCCAATGCCGGTGCACCACCCGCATTGAGCACCACGACATCCAAGCGGCCGTAGAGCGCAACAACCTCATTGACCACGTCGGCGGCAGCCTTCTCGTCCAACGCATCGGCCGTGCGAACCAGACACATGCCTCCCAGTTCGGTTATCTCGCGCTGAAGCTCATTTAGCTGCTTCTCACGCCGGGCTGTCGCAACCACTTGGGCGCCCTCTTGCGCCAAGCGCAGGGCCAGACCACGCCCCATCCCGGATGAAGCGCCAACAATCAGTACCACCTTTGCGTCGAAACTGACACGTCGAGGAGCAGGCCATTGGCGTAGCAAGCCCAACAGAACGAGAGTCCCCAGCGAGAACACGCTACTGACCACCACCACGGGCTGGACATAGTCACCGGCCACCCATTGCGAGGCCACCAACGGTCCGAATGCGCACCCCAGCAACTGCATGCCTGGGACCAAAGCCGCTACTCGTCCCGATGGATCAAGCTGAAGAGCAATACGTACCTGAAACGGAGTGAGCATCAGGTAAACCAGCCCAAAGAAACCGCAGAGCATCAAGAAAACCTTAATGCCCTGACCAGCCGAAAGGTGTATCAAAATTGCAGTACTGCCTAACAGAATGGCCGCAACGCCTAGCAGTTTGTAATCCGATACCCTGCGTACCAGCAGGATTCCAAGACAACCTCCCAGCACCTGCATGAATAATGTTCCGGACACCAACAATTGAGCGCTCTGCGTATCCAGGCCCACGTATTTGCCCAGCGGCTCCAGATAAGCCCAGAGCGCGCCGATCGCTGACAGTTGCATAAACACAACAGCCATCAACAAGCCGTGCCGCACTTCCCATGTGAAGCCAGCCCCCTGCTCCGTGTTAGCGGAAGCCCCCAACCGAGCAGGCTGCCAAGGGACTAAAAGCACCGAAGCTGCGGATATCGCTGCCAGGAAAAAGAAACCAGCATCAACACTTTGTTGTGGCAGCACCCAAAATGCCAGGACCGCAGCAATGAAGCCTTGTGCCAAGGTCTGGACGACCATGAACACGCCAGACACCCGGTCCGGTGCCGGCCCCCGGACGATCAGGCTTACAGCCCCCCATAACAGTAGCCCCTCAGCCAATCCGGCCAAGGCGCGTACAACCATGAGGTCCGTATCTCCGGTCGTGGTCGTCGTCAGCATATCCAGGCCAGCGGCAGATATAGCGGCGGCGACCGTTAGACACCGCAAGTTCGTCCTCGAACGCAACAAATCCCCGAGAATCACTCCGATCCCCAACGCGACGATCTCCGCCATCGCTACCAACCCGACTCCTTCCAATGAGAGACGGTTCTCTGCCAGTAGCTCTCCAAGTAGCAGGGGTTGCAACCCCACCATCAATACTGCGACAGAACCCAATGTCAGCGCAGCAGCAAGGTGCTTACGAGAAACCAAGGACGTCATGTGCATGAGCTTTATGCCTCTTGGAAATTTTCAATATCCACGACTTTCCGGCGGTAGCTGCCCGCTGGCAAAGCACTTAACAGCCCGTTTCTCGTCTTTCCTCAAGCGACCATTGGCGATGAACACCACCCACCAGGGTAAACGAGTCAGCTGTGCGCCCGAAGCCTTGGCGAGCGTATAGGCCTTGGCACACTTCTCGAACAATTCGGCATTGAGCGCCATCCGGATACCCGTGGTGCCGAGACATGCAGGTATACCCCGTATTACTACCGCATTTCCTCCCCGTTGCAGTGATCGCGGTAGCTCTCGCTCTGCGCCGACTGGCGGGCCCATGTGCCCAATATGCCGAGCCTGCTCATCAAACAGTATCGGTATAACGCCGCCGAAATCGGCCAGGCAATTTCCAAATACACCACCGCCCAGCAGAATCGCGCCCACATCATGGCGGGCCAGATAAACGGCCATATGGGTTTGCACATCGCTCGCTGAAGCGCCAGCCCAATCGACCCGTATTGGCTCGTCGCTATCCAGTCTTCCGTGCCACATCCCCTGCTCTGTGGGTAACCGAAGGGAAAGACTGGCGTCACGATTGACCTGAGTACTCAACCGCTCTCTCAAGTCCAGCCATTGTTGTCGGAGCAAATCTCTCATCGCGCTTCCCTCAAACCAGTTGGAAAACAGCGTCGAATCGTTCAAGCGCCTCGTCGATAACCTCGTCCGTATCGGCCAGGCTTGTATAGATCCGGCTACCTGCCAGCGTGATCAAACCGTGGGCTGTGTAGGCGGCCCCCATCTCCTCCATCATGTGCTTGCGACTTTTTGCTTCATTGCGAGCCCGCAGCAGCTTTAGTGGATTGCTGGTATCGAGCAGCAGTACACCGGACGTTTGCAAATGAACGATAGAGCCCATGTTGTAGGCAACGTATGGCAAGCCTCGACGGTTGATAATCTCTTCCAGGCCTTTGCGCATCCGGTCACCGGCACGTCCGGCCACTGCAGGCGCATCCAGACGCCGCGCTTCCAGCAAGGCGTAATAACCGGCCACGCAGGACAACGGATTGGCTGAAAGTGTGCCGCCAACGAAGGCCCGACGGGCAGACGTACCGATACCGCCAGCGAGCAATTGCATGACCTCTTTGCGTCCGCCAATGGCACCGGCCATCGGGTACCCCCCGGTCAAACATTTACCCAGTACTGTAATATCCGGCATGACGTTGAAATAGGCCTGCGCCCCGCCCAACCCGGCACGAAAACCAGTCACCACTTCATCGAAAATCAACAACGCGTCGAACTCGTCGCACAGCTTGCGCAACTGTCGATTGAAATCCAAGTGAACCGGACGGGTTCCACTTTCCGGTCCAAAGGGTTCAACCATCACGGCGGCAGTCCCGCCACGCAAACGGTTGATCTGCAATCGACGACGCAACGCATCCAGATCGTTGGGAGGGCTCTCCTGGGTATTCGCCGTGGCACCTCGGGGGATACCCACCGCTTCCATACGCCCAGTGCCGGGCAAACGCATCCCATAAACCAACTGGTCACTCCACCCGTGGTACGCACCACCGATTTTGATCACCCACTTCTTGCGCGTATAGGCACGGGCAAGACGAACAGCGCCCATCACCGCTTCAGTACCGGAGCCGAGTAAACGCACCATATCCACGCCAGGCATAACCTCGCATACCAGCTCCGCCAGCTTGACCTCATACTCATGCAGCAAACCGGTGACAGGCCCACATTCATCAAGAATTCGGTTGACCTGCTCACGGATGGCCGGGTGATTGGAGCCCAACAGGGTCGGTCCACCGGCCTGCAAAAAATCGATATAGCGGTTGCCATCGACGTCTGTCAGGTAAGCGCCCTTGGCCTGGGAGATCGCGAGTGGGAACGGATGATTGAACGCCAAGTTGTGCTGCACACCGCCAGGTATGAATTTTTTTGCGGCCTCGGAGAGTCGCTTCGAACCTTGGCAATGCTCATCGAAATAGCCCATGACCTTACTCAACGCGTCCCGCTTTAACGGGCGGATCGGCTGTTTGACCAACTCATCGAACCGCCGATACAAGGCGTCTACATCAGGCCACTGTGAAACGGCGGGCGAAGTCATCTGAGGCATAGCAGCGAGTTTGATAGGTTCGTTCATGATTGAGTCTCTAAAAAATCCTGAGGGCTGACAGCATGGGATGAGGCTAAAGCGTCAATCAAACGAGCCACGGCAACGCGCGACTCAGGCCGACCTCTGGCCTGCTCATTGATCTGACTCACTAAATGGTTCCGACAAAGGGTCTCGAGATCCTCCAGGCGCGCCAAGGTCGTGTCGATATCCGGACCACAACAAAGCACACCGTGGTTACGCATTAAGTAGGCGTTATATTCGTCGCGTACGACCCGTTCGAGTTTGTTCGCCAGCCAACGGGTTCCCGAAGGGGCATAGCCGACCAGCGGGATTCGCTGACCCAGCGTCTTCCAAAACTGCGGGTAACCGACTTCCATCGGTTTACCCAACAATGTGCAGGCGCTGGCCAAGGGTTGATGGGTATGGATGCTGCAATTCACATCTGGGCGATTACGTAAAATTTTTGCGTGCAGCCCGCTCTCCACGGAAGGAGCCCGCTCACCTGATATCTGCACCAGATCCTTCAAACGCAACACGCAGACATCCTCGGCACGCATGCTGAAGTAATCGGTGGCCGAGGGCGTGACGGCGATATGAAACGCGTCAATGCGCAACGCTAGATTTCCACCCGTGGCGGCAAAAAAACCGCGACGTGACAAGTGACGTGATAACTCAACGATCCCCTGCTGTACATTGGTCATGAAATGGTCTCCTGCGATGGATTCAAGCGGCGATAAAGCGGAGCAAGTCGCTTGCGAACCTCCTTGAACGTGGCAAAACGATCCTCATAAAGCGCCCGCGTTTCGCGCGCCGGCTCGTACAGTTGGGAGGTTTTTTTCAAGCCAGGGAGATCGTCGAATTGCAACTTTCCAAGGGCGACAGCGGCGATGAACGCTGCTCCTCGGGCGTTGGTCTGGATAGGATTGTGGGGTTGCTGGATCACATGGCCGGTAACATCGGCCATGATCTGGCACCACACATCGGATTGCGCCCCCCCACCGGTTGCTACGATCATTTCACTTGGCCGCCCGAGGAAGCGCGAGAAAGGCTCCAGCATCCAGCGCGTATTAAGCGCAACGCCTTCCATGAATGCCCGAATGATGTCTTCGCGTGAATGTTCAAGCTTTAAATTGAACAAGCCCGCACGCAGGCTCGGGTCATTTATCGGGGAGCGCTCGCCACTTAACCAGGGCGTATAGATCAAACCTCGCGCACCCGGCGGTACCCTTGCCGCGATGCGGTCCAGCAAGGCATATACATCCGGTTGCTGCTCATCGCTGAGTAACTCATCCGGGTGATACAAGACCTTGTCCCGTAGGAACGAAAGATTTGCCCCAGCAGCCGACTGCATGGCCAATGCCAGGTAGCGGCCATTGACCGCGCTCGGCACGGCTGCAATATGGTTGCGTACACTGGATTTCTTGAACGGCACGTGAGCGCCCACCCATGACGACGTTCCCAAATACAGGTGAGGGGCAAAGTCACTCACGGCGGCACCTACGGCAACGGCAGAGGTGTCCACAGACCCCGCAACCACTTGAGTGCCTCGAGACAGCCCTAGCGCATCAGCCAGTTCAGGAAGCAGCAAACCGATTACCTCGGTTGAGCCCACCAGGTCCGGCAACTTACTAGCTTCAATACCCAGCGCACGTACCAGATTGTCGTCATAGCGAATGCGATGAGGATCACGGTTGTCGGTGACCCAGGTCGTCAGTATCGAATCACTGGTGGCACAAAACCGACCGGACAACCGCAGGTTCATATAATCGAGCACGTTAAGGAACTTGTGGGTTCGCTCATACCGCAGCGGATCCTGATCCAGGACATAAGCTATATGCCCAGCGGAATCCATACCGGACAAAGAGGCGACGCCGCCGGTCAAGCGCAATGAACGCCAAAGCTTGAACGGGTCATAACCGGACAGGCTAAACCGGCCGCCCCCCATACGACGCTTGACGGCAGCTGCTCCGCGCTTATCCAACCACAACATCGCTCGCCCCAGGGCCATCCCATCCGCCCCCACGCAGACCGTCCCCTCACTTTGAGTCGAACAGCACACGGCAATCACTTGTCGACGTCTGACCGGGTCACTGCTGAGTAATTCGCCGGCCCCACGCATGAAAGCATCCCACCAATCCTGTGGTTCCTGCTCTGCACTCAATCCACTGACATGTAAGGACACGCTGTGGAATGTCCATGCCCGTATTTCTCCTTCGAGGGAAACCAGCGCACACTTACAGCCAGAAGTTCCAAGATCGACCGCGAGGACGAGTTGCTCCAACCCGGTCGCCGTTTCCGGCTCCCGAGAAAAGAAAAGCGACGTCATAAAAAGTACTCAGAATTGACGGGAAACTGAAAAGACCCAGCTGCTGTCGTCTGTCGCCCGGGTGTGACCGTCGTCGTCGGCCAGGTACAACTCACGCGCCCGGGTTTTAGTAGTGACCCAATCGACACCCCAGTCGACGCCCCACCAGTGATGCAACAGGCCTACACCATAATCGGCGAAGTTCCCTTCAGAGAAGTTCTCGAGCTGCTGGTAGCCGGCATGCAACTTCAACGAAGTGTTCATGCCTAGCGCATATTTGTAGTCCAGGTCATACAGCATGCTACCGCGGGAATTGCGATCCCCTTTTGCATAGCACTCCAGTCCTTTTGTCGGATCTTCGCGGTACAACAACAGCGTTCCGCAGACACCTCCGGTATTGGCACCGCGATAGGTTTTGGAAAGAACGCGGGCGACCCTGCCTTCCAACGCGCCGTACCCTATTTCCAGTACAGCGAACTGACTGTTGTAGTTGGTGCTGCGCTCATCTGTCAGGGTGAAGGTATTGAAATCGAATCGATTCGGCGCTTTGTACTGAGCACCGGGGAACATTTCAGCTGCCAGTCCCAATCCGAAATGCCAAGCCTCGGGATCACCGAAGCGATAGCCGCCCGCGAGCAACACCCCCGCTCCGTTTCCTTCCAGGAACTGTTTTTTACTAACGGTAGTGAACTCGGCGAGCGCTACCAGGCCGCTTTCATGGGCGACCTGAACAGTGATTTTGGCGCCCGGACGGTTCAGTGAATCGGAAACGCCGCGAGTTCGGATATCGGAGCTGATCCGCGCCGTGATATCCACGGCATAGCTGGCGACTTCGTCGGCCAATACCGAAGATGAAGTTGCGATGGACAGCAGTAAAGCCGCCATTGGGTAATGGCTAAGATTTGCTCGCATGAAGCTCTCCCACGAATAGGTCAGGTTTACAACTTGCAAACCGGTGCAGGAGGCAGTGTGTCGATACGTTCGAATTGCTCCGTCTTGCCCAGAATTTCCGCGCCGACGAATGCCCTTACGTTGAGATGATCTTCCTTGACCCGAACGACGCCTTTATATTTTTTATGATCGCGAGGGTCGTAGACCCACCCGTCGCGCCAGGCGTCTTTTTCATAACGATCCAATTGCAGGATCTGAACACCACAATCGCTGGTTAACGACGCTACGTCCCTGACCCAGACGACCTGGCCGCAAATCGCGCCTGCTCTGGCGGGACAATCGTCGAGCTTGACGACCGCATCCTTTTCCGCCGTAAGCCAGAGCCCTTTGACGTCCATGGGCCCCGCCGCTGCAAAGCTTCTGCCGGAGCACATCAAAACGAGAGAAAGGAACAGAAATCGCCGTGCGTTCATAGTCGTACCCTTTATTTTTTGTTTTAGAAAGACCGTCACACAAACGACGCATCAGATATGATAGTCATCGCTACACGATAGTTATAACTACCATTTTATGGCGAATCAACATATTTTTTCTTGCTATCCTTGCTTTCATTTTTGTATAGGGCGCCCATGACTAAGCTCAAACCCCACCCATCTCCCTCCGCCGCTGGCGCTGAGGTGCTGGAACAAAAAAAACTTCCCGCCCAGCAACGGGCCACCGAAACCTATGAGCGAATTCTCACGGCTACGGCTGAAACTCTTTGCGATGTGGGCATAGAACGTCTGTCGACGAACCTGGTGTGTGAGCGCGCAGGACTTACACCACCGGCGCTATACCGCTACTTTCCCAACAAGTACGCCCTCTTGAGCGTGCTGGGAGAGCGCCTGCTGGAAAAACAAAACGAACGAATCGATCATTGGATTACTCAGGAGCTGCTGGCCGGCACGCCTGCGCAATTGGAATTGGCGATGGCCGAGCTAATCCTCGACACTTATCGGGTCACCCACGCGACCCTCGGGGGCATGTGGATCCTCAAGGCGCTTCGAGCGGTGCCAGTGCTGGAACATGTCAGGCTCGACTCCCACCGCCGAGTCACCAATGCCCAACTACAACTTCTGATAGCGGCTTTCCCGCTCGCTGATCCAGAGGTTCTATCAACCGTCGCCCGGATAGGGGTGGAAATGATTCACGCGACAGTCGAATTGTTATTTGATGAAACCCTGGATCCTAAGCGCGTATGCGCCATGGTGGCGGCGATGATTGTTAGTCATCTGGACCGGATCGGTCCGGTGGAAAAGAACGACTGACTATCAGCGCCCCCTCCCCGAAACACGTCTCGCCCGTCGTGACGCTCGTACCCAAAAACGCCCACTGTGCGAGCGGCGCGCTAAGTGGCGGCTGTCGCCCGTTGAAGCCAACTAAAACCAAACGCTTGCACAATCGATTGTGGCCTTTGCGGCCCCCTAGATGGTCGCCATCTACCCTCTTGTCGATAGGGTCCCGTCCGTTACTCTCACTCGAACAAAAGTGAGTTGCGCCAATCGCTTCTGGACCCGCTGACAAAGATCGTTTGCTGCAGCCCTGGTTACCAGCCGGTTGCCATCTGATCAAAAACGAGGCTGCTGGCGAGGTGCGCCCCCCCCTTGCGTCACACGCAGGACAGTCCGATCAACATCGGCAACCTTGTACAACTGAGGCTCGAAAGGAGCTCAAAGCGTCATTTAGCTCAGAAGGATGCTTCTCATGAAGCCCACCACCGCCCCGTCGTTTTCACAAGCCTCAGCCCCGTCGCATGTCCCTCGGATGCTGTTGCAGTACGCCACTGAGCGAGGCTGCAATATCGAGCATCTTTGCCAAGGGCTAGGCTTTGCTCCGAACGACCTAAAAAAAGCGGAATTGCGCCTTTCTCATCGGCAAAGTGATCTGTTGGTACACCGGGTTCTTCAGTGTTTGGGAAACAATGGTTTGGGCTTGGAAGTTGGCGGTCGTCAGACAGCGGTTTCCTGGGGGTTCATAGGGTTGGGCATGCAAGCCTGTGCCACGCTGGGCGAAGCATTAGAACTCGCAATCCGCTACCAGAAACATGCCGGTGCACTTCTTGAATACAGCATGACGCTACAGAAGGATCGTTGCCAGGTTCTTGCCGAACCGCTGCTCTTTGATCCCGACGTAGCCACCTTTATCTGGAAGAAGCGTTCTCCAGCGCCCTTGCGATCGTCAGGCACCTAAGCGGGCGCAACGACCTGACGATCCGGTGTATTGAACTTGAATACGTACAACCTAGCTGTTGGCGTCGATACGAAGCGTTTTTTCGGTGTCCCATCAAGTTCTCATCGGGCCGCAACATGATCGAATTTGACGCTGAATGGCTGAGGTTTCCCCTTGCCACTCGAGATGACTACGGTGCCGCCGAGGTTGCCCAATTGTTAAGCCATGAAAGCTGGGGAGATCAGAAGCCATGTGACGTGATCGAGACCATACAACGCGAGATCCGCAAAAGCCTGTCCTCTCCCCCCCTGCTCCATAATTTATCGAAACAGCTCAATTTGGCAGAACGTACCCTAAGGCGGCGAATTAACGAGGCAGGTCTATCTTATTTTGGCATGGTCGACTCGTTACGTCGGGACAGAGCCCTCTTACTATTAAAGCATCAGAAAATGCGACTGATCGATGTCGCCAGCGAAACCGGCTTCAGTGACGCCCGTAGCTTCCGTCGGGCCTTCAAACGCTGGACTGGTTTATCGCCCCGCGAGGCGAGGAAGAATATTCAAGCATTCCCAAATGGCATGCATAACACAGAATGCTGAAGATCGAGTCCATGGTAAACGTATAGGTAACCCATCTTGCGCGACCAAGCCGGGTGCCATCTATGCGGCATCAGCTCCGCAATCTCCCTCGCCCACTGTGTTGGCAACCGCATCAATACATCCTTGAGATAGGCATACACGCAATGCCCGTGACCAGTCGGTGTGGCTCGACGGGCATGGTCCGTATGCTTAATTGAAGGATGTTCTGGTCGCGGTAGGGACGGCAGTTGCCTGCCGCGCCCCCCCGCCCAGATCCGTACGTGCGGAACTACCGCATACGGCTCCTGCCTCGGTATGTGACGCAAAGCGATCCTCAGGGTAAGGGTGTGCGTTCTGGGTCTAGATATGTAGAAGTCAGCAGGGCGTCCATAGCGTGACCATTGAAGCCGATTACGCTGGCTACGACGTTTGAGGGCAGCCGCCATAGACGGCAGACCGCCGCCGACCAGGCCGGCAGGCGTGATGGAGTGATTTCATCGGACAGCGCGATGCGCAATTGGCCGTGAAAGCCGCTAGCTGCAGCCCTCATGCTATCGCGGGCTTGCTCCAAAACGGAAAACACACGCGGCACAAGCTTCAGAAAAAGTCTGCCCGCCCGAGTCAGGCGTGTGTCCCCCCTGGTGCGAACGAACAACTGCACACCCAGTACTTTGATGGCCCGCGACAGCGGGGCTTGATGCACAGCTTTTCCACTGCGCGGCCGAAGTGGGGTTCCTTCGCTACGGCCTGGAAATATCGAAGATGTCGAAGCTCCATATGCCAGTCACCTCCTTTGACCTAGATCAAACACCTTGCATGAAGCGTGCGGATGTTGCAGTCGATAATTGACAACCAGTTTCCAAAAATGCAAACTGGTTGTCAATTGTTTAGGCTTATTTGAATCCGAGTAAGGCAAAGAAGTTGACCAGCATTGCGCTATCCGTTTTCGAGTTGAACGGCCAGTTCATCGAATGGGGCGATCACTTTACGCAACCGCGCGGCCTGACCAGTGCACGATGGCAGATGCTTGGTGCCATTTCGATGGCTCCGCAACCTCCGAACATCCCGCATATCGCCGCGACGATGGGAGTCACCCGGAAAGGCGTCTTGAAGCAAATCAACCTGTTTGTCGATGAGGGTCTTGTCGAGCCCCAGCCCAATCCGACACATAAGCGTTCGCCTCTGTACTCGCTTACCAAAAAGGGTCAAACGACCGATCAGGCCTTGACCGAACGGTGGCAGAAGCATGTGAGGGAGTTCCTCATATCCCTCGTGAAGCCCTTGGAGGAAAATCCCGATTCAGCGTCAGCTTGGAATAGAGGCGACGTCGGCTGTTCTCGTCAATGTGTTCACGTTGGATGCCGACGATGAGCCGATCTTTCTTTCTGGATACCTGGAAAGACGATACCGAGTTCATGAGGCTTCAGTCGGCTTCATATCGACGCAGCTTCATCGCGCCATCGGCGAAAGCCTGGCCTACCTGAACTATGCGGTGTGGGAGTTCACGGCGGCTTTCCTCGCGGCTCTCACTCATCCCGAGTTCAACGCCACACTCTCGGCTAATCCATCGTCCGCCGTCGCCGCTCCGCATCTGCCCAGAAGATCGGCGTGGCCGGCATTTGTACCCCCTAACGCCGGATCACGGCAGGAGAAGAACTTGCAACTCTTATTCAGAATCCTGGCAGTCGCTGGATCAGCAATGTTCGCAGGCGTCATGCTCGCCATCGGTGCGATCCTCGGTGGCTACTGGAAAAGTCTGCCGCCCACTGAGTTCCTAGATTGGTTTGCGCAGTATAGCGATTTGATCATGCGCGCAATTCCATTGGTCATCATCCCGACTTTGATAGGTTTGGCTGGTGCACTCTGGTACGACTGGAACGAACCAGCTACGCGCGTTCTATGGCTTGCATCCGCCGCCTGCATCGCCGCTGTCCTCAGCCTCACAATGGCCTATTTCATGCCGATCAATGCGGCCTTCGCACGCAAGGCGATTACGCCCGATCAGGTACCCGCGCAGCTCAAGTCCTGGCTGCTGCTACACAACGTCCGCATCGCTCTTGCACTGGTCGCGTCGATGCTGGGGATTGCGGCCATCAGTCGCTAGGAGAATCACGATGCCAAGAATCATTCATCCAGTCGCCGGCCTGGTCGCCATCCTCACAATCGCGACGTTCTGGCTCTCAACGGTCATTTCCGAACTGTTCGCCTCCGAGTCCACGGTGATGGCCATCAAGACAGCCATCCCTTGGGGCTTCATCTTGTTGGTGCCGGCCCTTGCCGCTACGGGCGGCTCTGGCTTCTTCCTGTCAAAAGGACAGCAGCAGGGACTGGTCGGCGCCAAGCTCAAGCGTATGCCCCTCATCGGCGCAAATGGTCTACTGGTGCTGATTCCGGCGGCCCTGTACCTAGCATCAAAGGCAAAAGCCGGCGAGTTTGACGCAACTTTCTACACCGTGCAGTTGCTGGAGTTGATCGCGGGTGCAGTCAACATTACCTTGCTGGGTCTTAGCATGCGTGACGGCATGGCCCTTACGAAGTGGAAGCGTAAGAGCTTTCTCCGGCCAGCCGCCACCTTCGTTGCCCGGCTGACGGTCAAGGAAGAAGTAGCCAAGGCAACAGTAGCGTTCCGCATGAGCAAGCCCGAGGGCTTCAAGTTCGTGGCCGGGCAAGCTGTGTATGTCTCCATCCCCGGTCTGAAAAAGGCTGACGCCAAGGGGCAGGTCAGAACTTTCTCTATCGCCAGTGCACCGCAAGATACTGAGTTGGAGTTTGCGACGCGGCAGACCGACTCCAGCTTCAAGTGTTACCTCGCAGCTGCGAACGTCGGCGCGCCTGTCCAGCTTGAAGGTCCTTACGGCGATTTGGCACCGCATCACGACGTGAATCGTCCTGTGGTCTTTCTGGCGGGTGGAATCGGCGTTACGCCGTTCCGCAGCATGGTGCTTGATGCCACGAACCTAGGGGGCGCGCACCGCCTGTTCCTGTTCTATAGCAACCGCAAGCCTGAGGATGCCGCGTACCTTGTCGAGTTCCGCGAACTCGAACAGAAGAACCCGCGGTTCAAGCTGATTGCGACGTTCACCGAGGGCGAGGCTGTCCTGCAAGGCGGAGCCGTGGAGCATGGCTATATCACCGCCGAAATGATCGCCAAATATGTGGGCGATCTTGCCTGCCCGACCTTCTATGTCGCCGGGCCGCCGGCGATGGTGTCGGCGATGGAAGGAGTACTCAAGAATGCCGGCGTCAATCAGAAGAACGTGCATGTCGAGAAGTTCGCCGGCTACTGAAAGGCATCCACGCCCGGACATCGAAGGGCAAACTAAAAGAACCTAAAAACACTAACGGTCAGCTCATTAACTTTCGTCATCACGGCCCTTGCATTGGCACCGTTTGCGAATGCGGCCGATCCTGTACGCGAACGCATAGACGGCTTCAAGCTGTTACATTCGATTTAAGTGCTTGATGAACAGCCGAGGGGCGAACCGCCCCCCTTTGCCGTAATGTTCATGCATCCGAGTTACGCATCCTGAAGCTACGGAATGATGAGTTCATTAAGCGCTTGCTCTTGTCTGATCATTTTGTCCAAAAGACGTCTGGCGCGCACTGCGCCACCATCGCTTGCCAATAGAACAGGATTAAGCGTCCAGAAATCCTGATCACCCAGGACCTCCTGCTGGGCCTGAAGCATCGGCATGTCCTCATTGGTAAAGGGTTGCAGCAACCACTGAATATTTTCTTCTGCCAACCGACGGCCTTCTTCGCCGAGCGTCTTAGGGAAGGCAATGCCGAACCAGTAATGGGTGGCGCTGGACGTTTCCGGGGTGAACATGTGAGCAACATATACTGATTGCCCGGATTCACGTGATTCACGTGATTCTCCGCTTGGCGTATAGCCGCTGTCGAGGAGCATATTGGATGGAGCATTCCAGCGAACATTCAGCCATCGGTCCACTCTTTGCCCTGCAGGAATCCCCCGCAAACGCTCCAATTCTGGAGTCAGTTGTTCGTTGTGAGTGGTGCGTTTGGAATGCACCGTTTCGCCGTGTTGTTCAACCTCAATAACTCCCTGGGCCACGGCAGCGCTTCCCAAGGAGCTACCGTGCAGGAATTCGATGTGGCTCAAATCAAGAATATTATCGGTTTCAAGCATGTAGTTGGCTTTAACATGCAGGTAACTTTTGCCGATATAAGCGGATTGCGGGTCCATTGCGCTGAAATCCGGTATTGCTCCAGGATCAGCTCGGTCAGCCACCCCCATCCAGATCCACGCAAAACCGTAACGCTCCAGCATAGGATACACACGCACTTTTGCAGCTTTAGGAATCGCACCATTGCCGTGGGGATTGTGCACACAAGCGCCGCTGCAATCAAAACTCAGCCCATGGTAGGCGCATCGAATCTGGTCATTTTCAAGCTGTCCCAAATGTAAGGGTACAAAGCGATGGGGGCAACGATCTTGAAGCGCTTGCAACATGCCTTTGCTGTCACGAAACATTACAATTTTTTCATTAAGAAATATTCTGGGCACTAGTTGCCCCTTAATGAACTCGTCGGCCCAACCGGCGATATACCAGCAGTTACGTAAAAAACTCATGACAATCTCCTTCAGATATCCAGTTTCAAAAAAGGGCTAGTTGCCCGGGAACAACACAGCAACATCTGATCGTTGGAAGCTTTTTCCTCATCAGTCAGAAAGAGATCCCGGTGATCAGGAATCCCCCCCAGTACGTGGGTCAGGCATGTGCCGCAAATTCCCTGTTCACAAGAAAGTGAAACCTCGACACCGGCCTCTAGCAGTACTTCGGCTATGCTGCGGCCCTCAGGCACCTGAAGGATCAAACCGGAGCGCTCTGCATGCAGTGTGAAGCTCTTGCCTGTGGCGTCGACGTCTGCCGCGAAGTACTCGTAATGCACGTTTGACGACGGCCATTCGTGCTCGCGCGCAGTGTTGATAACTGCATCCATAAACCCTCCTGGACCACAGACATAGAGATGCCGATTGACTTCCGGTACTCGCAACAGCGCGGGGATGTCCAGGCTCCGAGCATCGTCATCGATATGCAGATCCACTTTGTCTGCAAATGGTGCCTGCTCCAACAATGCCAAAAAGGCAGCGCGCGCTCGACTGCGCACGCAGTAATGCAACTCGAAGGAAGCGCCGAGGGCATGCAGCCGCCAGGCCATGGCCAGGATCGGCGTGATGCCGATCCCGCCGCCCAGCAGCACCGAGTGGGCCGCCAGCTCCTGCAGGCGGAATTGATTACGCGGCTGGCTGATGCGTATCAAAGTACCGGGTACAAACGTTTTATGAATCTGCGCCGAGCCGCCCCGTGACGCCGGCTCACGTAGGATGCCCAGGCGATAACACCGGCGGTCCTGGGGCGAACCGCACAGTGAATAGTGGCGGCTTAGGCCCGGTGCAATATGCACCTCGACGTGCGCACCAGCCTCGAACGGCGGCAGCCAGCCACCTGCTGGATCCACCAGTTCCAGGGAGATGATGCCCTCGGCTTCCTCCTGGCGCCGGGCGATAAGTACATTCAGAAAATCGCTCATTACAGCCTCCTCAAAACAGTGCGTGGGTATAGGTCACGTACAGTCGGTTTTCGTCCAGATCGCGCTGTGTCGCCACGGTGCTGCGCAACATCGCATTGCGCCACTGCACGCCGCGTCCGGAATCCAGGCGAATGCCGAGCATGCCCAGAGCGTCTACACCAAAGCCTACCGGGCCCTGGGTGTAGCCGGAGGTGAAGTTGAGGATGAAGCCCTGGCCCCATCCTTCCAGCTTCGAAGGCTGGGCCGGGCCGCTGCGGTTGTCCTGGTTGAAGTAGACGTTGCGGGCTTCGATTTTGGCGTGGGAGTCGTCGATAGAACCTTCCGCGCAGGCGTTGGAAACAGCGGCCACCGCGAACACCAGAGGCAAAACACGGGCGCACGAAGGCGCCGATTCCAATACGGATTTTTTCATTGGGATACCCATTACTTTTATTGTTATACGGGGTGAAGTGCCAGGCAGTGGCGCAGATCTACTGTGGAAACTGGCTTGCCTGCCCCACATTGATCGGGTTGTCAGGTGGGAAGCGCGGTGACCTCAGGTGCCTTGCGGCGTTCGGTCATGCGCTGCAGCGAAAAGATCGCGATCGAGCCCAGCAGCGCTGGTATCGCCAGCACGATAAAGAACACCGACGGCTGCCTCAGTTGCGCGATCAACCACGCCCCCAGCACCGAACCTATGATCGAGCCGACCCGCCCGTTGGCCATGGCCCAACTCACGCCGGTGGCCCGCGCCGCCGTCGGGTAGATGCTGGCTGACAGCAGGTTCAAACCGTTCTGCGCACCCGCCACGCCGAAGCCGACCATGAACACCGTCAGCCCCAGCCAGAACGCATCGGCCAGCGCGAAGCCCACCAGCGCAATCACCAGTGCCGAGCCCAGATAGGCCAGGCCCAGCACGCGATACGGACTCACGCGGTCCATCAGCAACGCCATCAGAATCGCCCCCACTGTGCCGCCCAGCGGCACCATTGCACCGATGCGCGCGGCACTGGCGATGTCGTAGCCGACGTCCTTGAGGATGCTCGGCAGCCAGCTGGTGAGCAGGTAGAACACAAACAGCGAGCAGAAGAACGTGCCCCACAACAGCACTGTGCGCAGTGCGCGGCCTTCGACAAACAGTTGGGAGATGGGCGAGCGCACGGCCACCGGGCTTTGCGGTTCAATGAAGGTGATGTCGTGCAGGTCGGTGCGGCCGGTGATCTTGCCCATCACCTTGCGCAGAGCCTCGGCATGTTGTGCGTTAGCCGCCATAAAGCGCACCGACTCCGGCAGTAGCCAGGCAAGCAATGGCAGCAACAGCAGCGGCACAATCCCGCCGATCATCAGCACCCCGCGCCAGCCGAACACCGGGATGATCTGGCTGGCCACCGCGCCGCCAAGCGCCAGGCCGGTGGTGAACCCGCTGTAGCTCAGGGTGACCATGATCATCCGCCGCCGGGCCGGCGAGTATTCGGAGCTCAAGGTGATGCACGTCGGCATCGCCCCGCCCAGGCCGATACCGGTGAGAAAGCGCAGTGCGGTGAGCATGTCGATGGAGGTGGAATACGCCGAAGTCAGGGTGCCGAGGCTGAAAATCAGCACCGACACCAGCAGCACCTTTTTGCGCCCGTAGGCATCGGCCACCGGCCCGAAGATAAAGGCGCCGACCATCAAGCCCAGCAACCCGGCGCCAAACGCCGGAGACAACTGGCTGGGTTGCAGCCCCCATTCCTGGCGCAGGGCCGGGGCGATGTAGCCGATGACGGCGGTGTCGAAGCCGTCCACCAGCACCACCAGGAAGCACAGGACCAGCACCATGACCTGGTAGCCGGAAATCCTGTTGTTATCGATCATTGCGCCTATGTTGGCAGTCTTGCCGTTCATGGATGTTCCCCCTTTTATTGGATTTGTCTGTGGGGTGAATGAGGTGCACTGCAACGCTAATTTTCCGATTTGAAATCCGATCAAATGTGGGAGCTGGCTTGCCTGCGATGCAGGCACCGCGGTATCTCAGGCACACCGCAGTGATGCCATCGCGGGCAAGCCCGACTTCCACAGGTAGGTCAGCGCTCCAAGAGGTCCAGCGCCACATCAACAATCATGTCCTCCTGCCCGCCTACCATCCGGCGCTTGCCCAGCTCCACCAGAATGTCCACGGCCTTCAAGCCATACCGCGCCGCCGCCACTTCAGCGTGCCGCAAAAAACTCGAATACACCCCGGCATAACCCAACGCCAAGGTCTCGCGGTCTACCCGCACGGGGCGATCCTGCAACGGCCGCACGATGTCATCGGCGGCGTCCATCAGCGCATACAGGTCGGTGCCGTGGTTCCAGCCCAGGCGGTCGGCTGCGGCGATGAACACTTCCAGCGGTGCATTGCCCGCACCGGCACCCATGCCGGCAAGGCTCGCATCGATACGGTCGCAGCCCTCCTCCACGGCCACGATGGAATTGGCCACGCCCAGGGACAAGTTATGGTGCGCATGCATGCCGGTTTCAGTTTCGGGCTTGAGCACGGCTTTTACCGCACGAAAGCACTCGCGAATGTCCTGCATGCTCATGGCACCACCGGAGTCCACCACGTAGATGCAGGTGGCGCCGTAGCTCTCCATTTTTTTGGCTTCCAGCGCCAGGTTCTGCGGGCTGGTGAGGTGGCTCATCATTAGAAAGCCAACGGTGTCCATGCCCAGGGTGCGCGCGTATTCAATGTGCTGGCGGGCGCAGTCGGCCTCGGTGCAATGGGTGGCGACACGCACCACCCGCGCCCCCGCGTTGTACGCTGCCTTGAGGTCGTGAACGGTGCCGATGCCCGGCAGCAACAGCGTTGCCACCCTGGCGTGGCTGATCACGTCGCTGACGGCCTCGATCCACTCAAGGTCGGTGTGGGCACCAAAGCCGTAGTTGAAACTGGAACCCTGCAGCCCGTCGCCATGGGCCACTTCGATGGAGTCGACGAGCGCCTTGTCCAGCGCGCGGGCGATGGTCTGCACATTGTCGATGGAATACTGGTGACGTACCGCATGGCTGCCGTCACGCAGGGTCACGTCGCTGATATACAGCTTCTTGCCAGGATTGAAGGTCATGGTGTCTACCTCACAAAGACTGCGCCATGCGCTCGGCCGTGGCCAGCGCAGCGGAAGTCATGATGTCGAGATTGCCGGCGTAGGCTGGCAGGTAATGGGCGGCGCCTTCGACTTCGAGGAACACCGTGGTCTTCAAGCCGCTGAAGCGACCCAAGCCCGGAATGTTCAGTGGCGTCTCGGGGGCGATCACTTCGAATTGCACCTTTTGCTTCAGGCGATAACCCGGCACATAGGCGGTGACCGCATTGACCATGTCTTCGATGGATGCTTCGACCTCAGCCTGATTCGCTGCTTCCGACAGCACATACACCGTGTCCCGCATCATCAACGGCGGCTCGGCCGGGTTAAGCACAATGATCGCTTTGCCCTTGCCCGCGCCGCCCACGGCCTCGATGGCCTGGGCGGTGGTTTCGGTGAACTCATCGATGTTCGCGCGAGTGCCGGGACCGGCGGATTTGCTGCTGATGGACGCGATGATTTCGGCGTAATGCACCTTGGCCACGTGGGACACCGCTGCCACCATCGGAATCGTCGCCTGCCCGCCGCAAGTGACCATGTTGACGTTAAGGGCCGCCAGATTGGCGTCCAGGTTGACCACGGGCACGCAGTACGGGCCAATGGCCGCCGGAGTCAGGTCGATCACGCGGATGCCGGGTTTGTGCTGGCGCAACAACGCATCGTTGTGTACGTGAGCAGTGGCCGACGTTGCGTCAAACACAAAATCGATCTCGGCAAATTCCGTCATGTTCACCAGGCCGTCCACCCCTTCGTGGGTGGTGGCCACACCCAGGCGCCGTGCTCGTTCCAGGCCGTCGGAGCCGGCGTCGATACCCACCATCACCGCCATCTGCAACTGCTTGCCGTGGCGCAGGATCTTGATCATCAGGTCGGTGCCAATATTGCCGGAACCGATGATCGCAACTTTCTTCTTTTCTGTGCTCATCTCAGCGCCCCAAGGCCTTGGCGGTTTTGCCGGCAATCCCAAACTGGGTTTTCGGCACTTCGGTGATGATCACCCGCACGGATTCCGGCGGGGCCTGGATCGACTCGACCGCGGCGTGGGTCAACGCTTCGATCAGCCGCGCCTTCTGTTCCTCGTCGCGGCCTTCAATCAGATAAACCTGCATGATCGGCATGGTCGACTCCTCAAGCGGATTTGGAGGCAAAGCGCATGGAGACGCTGCCCAGGTGCTGATAGCGCACGGTGATCTGGTCACCCGCTTCTACCGCGATGGCTTCGGTGACGCCGCCGGTCATGATGAAGGTGCCGGCGGGCAATTCCTTGCCTTGGGCGGCGAGCATATTGGCAAGCATCGCCACGCTTTGTGCCGGGTGGCCAAGTACGGCGGCACCGGCGGCGGTGGCGACCACTTCACCGTTTTTCTCCATCACCACGCCGAGGCATTTCAGGTCGATACCCAGCGGGCTGCGGGCCTGGCCGCCGGTGACAAAGCGAGCAGACGAGGTGTTGTCGGCGATCACGCTCTTGAGGTCGAAGCGGAAGTTTTCATAACGCGAGTCGATCACCTCGACCGCCGGCAGGATGAAGTCGGTAGCCGCCAATACATCACCCACGTGTACGCCAGGACCTTTGAGCGGGTGCTTGAACACAAACGCGATCTCGGCTTCAACCTTGGGGTGAATCAGCGAATCGACGTCGATCACCGCACCATCCGCGCAAGAGCCGTAGTCGGTAAGAAAACCATGAATCGGCTCGGCGACGCCCATCTGCCTCATCTTGGCAAAGGACGTCAGGCCCATTTTCAAGCCGACAATGCGCACGCCGCGGGCTTCCTTGTTGGCCCGAATCGTATTTTGGATCGCGTAGGCATCTTCCCAGTCCATGTCCGGGTGGGCATCGGTGATCTTTGCCACGGCCTCGCGGTTCAGCTCGGCGTTTTCCAGGTGGGTGGCCAGTTCGGTGATGATTGCTGCTGAGAGATTCATGGGGTTGTCCTTCAAACAAATCGGATGGAAGCCGAGCCGATACCGCCCAGGCTCATGCGTAATTGATCACCGGGCTGTACCGGAACCATGGCAGCCAGAGAGCCGGACAGAATCACCTCGCCTTTTTTCAAGGCAATGCCCAGCTCACCCAGGGTGTTGGCCAGCCACACCACCGCATTGGCCGGGTGACCGAGGGCAGCGGCACCGGCGCCGGTGGCGACGATCTCACCGTTCTTTTCCAGGGTCATGCCGACACAGGCGAGGTCGATATCACGGAGGTCGGCCACGCCGTTACCGAGTACAAACGCTGCAGCGGAGGCGTTATCGGCCACAGTGTCCTGGATGCGGATCTTCCAGTCCTTGATCCGCGAATCGACGATCTCGAAGCACGGCATCACATAGGCGGTGGCGCGCATCACATCGGCCAGGGTCACGCCGGGGCCGATCAGATCTTCCTTAAGCACAAAGGCAATCTCGCCTTCGGCCTTGGGCGCAATGAAGTCGGCGCAAGCCAAGGCCGCGCCGTCGCTGACCAGCATGCCGCTGAGCAGGTGCCCGAAGTCCGGCTGGTCGACGCCTAGCATGTCCATCACAACCTGGCTGGTGACCCCGATCTTCTTGCCGATCACGGTTTGACCGGCGTCCAGGCGCGGTTGCAGCATCGCCAATTGGATCTGGTAAGCGTCGGCCACCGTCAGCCCGGGGAACTGTTCGGTCAATGGCGCCAGCGGTTGCTTGTCGGTGAGCGCCTGGTGCAGCTGCGCGCCGAGATGATTGAAGTTAGTCATGGCGGTACTCACAGGCGGATGCACACGTTGCGCAGTTCGGTGTAGAACTCCAGGGAATGCACGCCGCCTTCGCGGCCGATGCCCGATTGCTTGGCGCCGCCAAAGGCAGTGCGCAGGTCACGCAGGAACCAGGAGTTGATCCAGCAGATGCCCACGTCCAGCGCCGCGCCCATGCGGTGGGCGACTTGTAGGTTGCTGGTCCACACACTGGCGGCGAGGCCGTAGGGCGTGTCGTTGACCAGGCGCACCACTTCTTCTTCATCATCGAACGGCGCGATATGGCAGCACGGGCCGAAGATTTCTTCGCGCACCACGGCGGAGTCCTCCGACAGGCCGGTCCAGATGGTCGGCTGTACCCAGGCGCCTTCGGCCAACTCGGCAGGCATATTCGGGATGCCGCCGCCGGTAACCACAGACGCGCCGTCACGCGCGGCTTGTTGGTAGTAGCTCAGAACTTTCTGGCGGTGACCCACGGAAACCAGCGGACCCATGGTCACGCCTGGCTCATTCGGCGGCCCGACCTTGATGGCTTCGGCGCGCACCTTGAGGGCCGCGACAAACGCATCAAACAGCGGGCGTTGAACGTAGACGCGCTCGGTACCGAGGCACACCTGGCCGCTGTTTTCGAACACGGCGCGGGCGATGCCTGCCACGGCCTTGTCCAGGTCGGCATCGGCAAAAATCACTCCGGCGTTCTTGCCGCCCAGCTCCAGCGACACCGGGCGCACGCCCTTGGACGCGGCTTGCATGATCGCCTCGCCAGTGCCGGTTTCACCGGTGAAGGTGATGCCGTCGACGTCTTTATGTTCGGTCAAGAATGCACCGGCCGAGTGCTCACCAAAGCCATGCACCACGTTGTACACGCCCGCTGGCACACCGGCGTCGCGCATCACTTCGCCAAGCAAGGTGGCGGTGGCCGGGGTTTCTTCCGAGGGCTTCACCACCACGGTGTTGCCACAGGCCAAGGCCGGGCCGACTTTCCAGGTCATCAGCAGTAGCGGCAGATTCCATGGGCAGATCACACCGATCACGCCACGTGGGTTACGCACTGCATAGTTGACCGCCTTGCCACCGTCGGGGGTGTCCATGGTGAAGCTTTCGGTGGGCACATTGCGAATCAGGTCGGCGAAGACCTTGAAGTTGGCCGCGCCACGCGGGATGTCCAGATGGCTGGCGAGGCTGTGGGGCTTGCCGGTGTCGGCCACTTCGGCGGCCACGAATTCTTCGGCGCGTTGTTCGATACCGTCGGCCACCTTGTGCAGCAAGGCGGTGCGCTGGGCGATGGTCATCATGCCCCACGGGCCATTCAGCGCGGCACGGGCGGCGTTGACAGCGGCGTTCACTTGCTCGCGGCCGGCTTCATGGACCTGGCCAATCACGCTGTTGTCGGCAGGGTTACGGTTGTCGAAGGTGCGCACGCCTTCAACCCATTGGTTATCGATAAAGTTGTGAAAATGCTTGGTCATGGTTGGCGCTCTTCTCTTGTTATCAGGTTCAGCTCGGCATCGCCGGCCGTCAGGTAGTCCCACATGCGTTCGAAGATCCGGCCACTGTTGGTTGCCCGTTGCCGGGCCTCTTTGAGGCTCAGCCGTGGCGCCCGGTCGGCCAGACCGGTGGCCAGCAGTTGTAGTTCGATGCGGGCGGCGTCTTCGAGGTAGAAGTTAAGGGTCAGCGCTTCCACCAGCGAACCACCGACCACGATCGCGCCGTTGCCGCGCATCACCAGGGCCTGGGCGTTGCCCAGTTGCTCGGCGAGTGCCGCCGCCTGGGTGTCGTCGCGCAGCAGTTGCGGGTCATCCCACAGCGGCACGCCGTCCTTGAAATAGGCGCCCATGCCGTGACGCAGCCGTGGCGTGAGGCCGGCGCACGATAGGCTCATCACCTGCATCGGCATGCTGCGAGTCACCGCCTGCACATCGGCGCGGCGCTGGTAGATCTGTTGATGGATGCGCACCTCGCCCAGCACGCCTTCAGGCAACGGGCCATGCACCGGCACCACCGTACCGGGCTCGCCGGGCTGGATCAGGCCCATGGGTTTGGCGGCGCACACCAGAAAACTGTCGGCATCCAGGCGCAGGCTGCAATGCCCATAGGCGTGCACAAGTCCCGCCTTGGCCAACGCACGAGCGGCAACCCGCACTTCGGCCTCTTGGCTCAACGTGCTCATAACTTGAACTCCGGAATATCCGGCTTCGAGCCCCAGGCGCAGAACGAGGTGGTGCCCAGGGGAAACTGCCGGGGCTGGTGACTGGCATCGTCTTCCGGGGCGATGTGGCTGACCCCGGTGGAGTATTCGTAGGTCATGCCGTCCGGGCCTTCGAAGTACAGGAACATGGCGCCTGATGTGGGGTGGCGGCCTGGGCCGAACAGGATCTTGATCCCGCGCTCCTTCAGGAAGTACCAGGCACGCATCACGTCATCGATGCTTTCCACCTGGTGGTTGATGTGCTGCACACCGGCATGGCTGGAGGGGAACAGGGCGATCTTGTGATGCACCTCGTCGATGCGCAGCAGCGGTGCTTCGCCGATACGGTCACTGACCCGGGCGTTGGCAAGTTGGGTCCAGAAGGCTTCGTCGCGCTTGGCATTGGTGGTGCGCAGGCCAATATGGCTGAAGCCAGTGATGCCAGCATCGCGACTGGCGAAGTAACGGCTGCCGCTGGCGTGAGGACGCAGCACCAGTTCGATGTTGTTGCCGCTGGGGTCACGAAAGTGGATCAGCTCGTTGACATGGCGCACCTCCGCTTCTTCGCGGCTGCCGTGACGCACGGCAAAACCGTTGTCTTCCAGCAGCTGTGCGGCATGGTCGAGCTCATTCCCGTGGGTGAGTTCGAACGCGGTGGTGGTTTCCCGTGGGTCGCCTTCGTAGTAGCACAAGGTATGGTCGCGACTGTCGGAGCGGAAATAGATAGCGCCGCAGGCCTCGCGGGCCACTTGCAAGCCGAGCATCTGCGTAGCGTACAACTTGGCCTGGGCAAGGTCCGCCGTGCCCAGCCGCACGTAGCGGATGTCATGCAGATTGATCATGAAGGTGCCTCTTGGTTTTATTCTTGTCTGGACACAATCCTCGCCGTCAGGCACAAATAGCAGAAGCGAATTCTGTTTATTCAATCTATTTGATTTGGTTATTATCATGCGCACGGATTTGAACCTGCTACGCGTGCTGTTGGCGATTCACGATTGCGGCAATGTCACGGCCGCGGCCAAGCGCCTGGGCATGAGCCAGCCAGCAGCGAGCGCTGCGCTGTCACGCCTGCGCCATTCTCTCGGCGACCCCTTGTTCGTGCGCAGCGGTACCGCTATGGAACCTACTCCAAGGGCACGTAGCATCGTCGATCGAACCCGTGAAGTAATTGCCACCATCGACCAAGAAATTCTCCCCAGCCCTACGTTCACTCCCTTAAATAGCACGGGTGAATTTACTTTTTGCCTTAGCGAAATTGGCGAAGTCGTGTTCCTACCCTCACTTTTTGACCGCCTTCGCGCCGAAGCGCCGCATGCAAGGATTCGCTGCCTCAGCCTTGCTCCCAAGGATCTGCTGGAAGCACTTCGAGAGGGCAAAGTCGACTCCGTACTTGGTTATTTCCCAGACTTGGACGCGCCTAATATTTACCAACAACGCTTATTCTCACACGATCTTGTTTGCCTGATTCGTAGCGACCACCGTATAACCGATACGCGGCTGTCTCTTAAGGACTTTTGCAGCCTTGAACATTTGCAAGTGCGAGATGGCAGCCGTAGCCAGGAAATGTATGAAGCTTATTTAGGAAATATTGGTATTGAACGCAACATTGTCTTGGAGATGTCTCATTACATGAGCATTGCGGCAATCATCGAAAGATCGGATCTGGTAGTAGTACTTCCGCGCACCGTGGCTAATTTGTATGCACGCCATTCCGCAATCAGGTTGATCGAACCCCCTGTGGAAATACCGCCTTATAGTCTTAGACATCATTGGCATGCCCGGCACCAGAAGGATCCAAGGCATGTATGGTTAAGGAAACAGATTTGGGAACTGTTTGGTGACTACGCGATGCCTGAGGCTGAACTAAACCAGGCCTGAATCCGCGCATCTGCCCCCAACGGCACAAATAGCCTGGTGGCGCGACTACACCAACCATCGGAGCTTTGTCTCCGCCAGATTAGCATACAAACATATACCAATCATGACAGAGACAGCCCCTGCTAATGATTACCAGAATTTATATGCCAACTGAAGCCAGATTCGATCACCACTGGCACGATTTTCCACGGCTGTTTCGTGTTGCCACTTCAGAACAACTCCTATTTCTGGAGTCTGGTACTTAATTAACGGCCCAAAGGCGACCACTTGACCACGGTTTCCATCGTTATAGGTTAGACCGTTTCGCTGATCATCGCTCAATTGTTTATATAAGTACCCACTCATACCAAACTGCCAATGCGGCGTAACGTTATACGCAATATTATAGTCAGCATTAAATTCTTTACCGGAGCGATAATGAGTAGCATCATTTGTTCCGCTGATTAGGTAGCTCAACTTTGAACTTATTTCAAGATCAGGAATAGGAAAAGCGGTAAACGCATACCACGGTCCATAAGTCCAAACGTTTCGACCGGGGTTGAACAGGTCTTTTTTATCGTATTCGCCGGTTGGCGCAAATATATCAACCCCGATAAGCTGCTTGTAATTTGGCGTGCCCCATCCCAACATCAAAGGTACCACGGTCAAATCAGCGAGGCCTTGCTTGGACCCACTATGACGAACGCTACCCGTAGGGGTGCTGCCAGTGAAACTAAGATCTCCCTTTACATAGGGTAGCGCAACACGGCTGCTCATCTTGGCTCCGAACAGCGTCTGATCGTACCCATAATCAAGACGAAGCGAAATAGCCCGCACGTGAATATCAAAATCATCTATATTCTTTTTATTATGGCCGTCACCGTCCTTGGTTTGAGTGGCATGATAGTCACTCACATAAGAATAAGAACTTAATCCTAGCGGCGGACTTTTACCGGCCATTACACCATTGATACCAATCGGATAGGCACTCCCTCCTCCTTCGGTGGCCTTAACAGCTTCCATCATAAGGACTTGACTGCAGAGAATTAGACAAAGCGATTGCGCACGCAGATGGCGACTATTTTTCATCTCATTTTTCCTTTCTTATTTTTATTCTTGGAGAACTAGGTCGAAGCTATCACCTTCATAAACTTAATGGTTTTACAATCAACGCCTCTCTTTTCAACTAAATCAATCGACAAATCTATAACAAAAGAAAATCACTAACGACTTAGCAAATCAGCTGCATTAATCAGATATCAAACCATTGAGGATAGTATGCCGAAGAAAACAACTTTAAAGTCGTGGCCTGGAGGTCGGAGCGTTGATGAAGGAAAGCGTTGAGGAGGATCGTTCACGATGAATCACCTCTATTATTTTTGTTAGAGTGAAATTATCGTGATCGCGATGAGTTTCCTGAAGCAAATTCTCATTATTCATACTATTTGATTTGTTTATAGTGCGAAGTCCTTCGCAGAGGATCCTTCATCTACCTTCGCGGCGTCGATCACAATAGCGTGAACGGGCGAGACTTTACGTCGACAGCGCAGCAAGCTAGCGGAACAGCGAAACGATCTTGCTTCGTAGCCACCTGTTGCCAGGATGATGATGGAAACGCTTATGCCAGTGTTGCTCGACATCAAATGATGGAAGAGGTACGGGCGCGGCGAGAGTCTGCAGCGGTGTCAATTTATCCAGCGCCGCAGCAAGTTGGGTGGGCAGCACGGCGAGATAATCACTTTCGGCAATAAGCGTCCAGATACCCAAACAGTATGCCACGTAGACGGGCGGAAAACGCTGCACCCCGTAATGCTCAAATACAGCATCAATTGAGGCTTTCATTGATGCGTGGCCGCTTCCTTGGGGAAGATAAATCAAATGTTTTTCCTCCAGAAACTGCTCAATTGAGAGACTACCGTTAATGCGCGGGTGACCAACTCGCGCCATACAAACAAAGGTTTCCGTAAACAGCCGCTGGCGATAGAACGGCCCTTCGAACTGCTCAAAATAACCGATAGCAAGATCAATTTCGCCACTCTCCATGGCGATCTCCCGTAAACGGTGAGGGCGCACTTGTTCGGTATGGAGCTGTATCGAGGGTGCTGTTTCCGAAAAAATTCGAAATAGCGCCGGCAGCATGATGAGCTGCCCTGCATCCGTCATGAAAAGCTTGAACGTTTGTTGTGCCGTCGCGGGATCGAAGCTGGATTTGCATTCAAGAGTTGTAACGATTTGAGCCAGACTTTCGCGGATCGGCTCTGCGATGCCTTCAGCCCAAGGGGTAGGCATCATGCCTTCCGAGGTACGGACGAAAAGCGGGTCCCCCAAAGTTTCGCGCAAACGATTCAGGGCATTGCTGACTGTTGACTGGGTCAGCCCCAGACTGTGAGCGGCGACAGTGACACTGTGCGTGCGCATGATCGCGTCGAAAACTTTAAGCAGATTAAGGTCAATGCTGTTCGGGTTCATCTTTTGCTCCCAGGCGGGAATGAGATTTTTTTGATTACCCTGGGGCTGACCCGCCTAGCTTGTCAATCAGGAATGAGGCGGCTAGACGATCTTTATTCATAAACCCAATACAGAGAATCCCAGTTGTCAATTCGACGGCTACACCGGGTATTCGTATCGTCTTCAGGCCACGTCCAATCTTCGGCCCCTTCACAGTCTCGCAAGGGGAAAATAAAAACAATGTGGAGAAGACCTCTATGAATTTTAGAGTGACTTTGCGGCAAAGCGGCCGCACATACCATGCTGCGCAAGGGACAAGCATTCTTTCCGCAGGCTTGTCGGCAGGGCATTCTCTGGCATACAGCTGCCGCGCCGGCGTTTGCGGTACGTGCAAATGCAAAGTGCTGGAGGGCAACGTAGATCACGGTAACGTCTCGCAAGCCTATCTACCCGAGAGTGAAAGAAAACAGGGATTTGCTCTGATTTGTCAGGCAAAACCTCTCTCCGACGTTGTGATCGACGCCCAGGAGCTGAGCGGTCTGGCAGGAATCCGCTCGAGAATAACGCCTTGTCGCGTAGTGAAGCTTGAGCGTGCGGCATCCGATGTCATGGTTGTGCGCGTTCGCTTGCCGATGAACGAAAATCTCATGTTCGTCCCTGGACAATATGCGGACTTTTTGTTGCCCGGTGGCGAGCGACGAACCTATTCCATCGCCAACGCGAGCAGTGCGCAAGGCGTGACCGAACTCGAGTTTCACATGCGGTACATGCCTGATGGTTTGTTCACCACGCATGTCTTCAACGCCATGGGCGTTCGTGATTTGCTGACGCTTGAAGTACCGCTGGGAACCTTCTTCATTCGTGAGGAAAGCAAGAAACCCATGATTTTTATTGCGGGGGGAACCGGGTTTGCACCGATTAAGTCGATGCTTCTCGACGTCTTCGCCCGACGCGTTCATGAAGTACGCCCTACCCACCTTTACTGGGGTGCACGAACACAGGAAGGGCTGTACATGCTGGACTTGGCTAGAGAATGGGCCGCCCGCTATCCGAACTTCACATTCAGCCCCGTCGTTTCCGATCCTATTGAGAGCGGCATCTGGGACGGTCGCAAGGGGCTGGTTCATAACGCCGTGCTGGAGGATCACGCCGATCTGAGCGGATACCAAGTGTACGTCAGTGGCGCGCCCGTACTGGTCGAGTCAGCAAAACGCGACTTCATCGCAGATCGGGGTCTTGATCCACACAATTTTTTCGCAGATGAATTCCTGCCCGCAACTAATAAAAAAGCCGCTTTGATGAACGAGGAGTGCATTTCATGAGCAGTGCCCGCGAACTGACTGACGAGCTATTTGTAGAAACTAAAAACAGCACATCCGTGGTAAAGCCATATGTAATGTCTCATGGAACGTTGCCTTGTATAGACCTTGGACAATCGCGGCGCTTTTACGAAGAATTCCTCGGCTTGGAGTGCGTTCAACACGGGATTACTTCGATGGTGATCCGTTGCGGTATGAAGTTTCACATTGTGTGCGTACGCGTTGGGGAAGACTGTGAGCCCTGCCAGATGCACAACCATTGGGGAGTGGACGTCGCTTGCGAAACTGAAGTTGATGCTGCCTATGAAGCCGCGGTCAACCTCAAGGAAGTTTATGGCATTCGTGAAATCATGAAGCCTGAACAACGCCATGGGGTCTATTCCTTTTACATGATTGATCTCAACGGAAGTTGGTGGGAAATCCAGCATTATCCGGGCTTCCAGAACGACGATCTGTTCGATTTCGGTGATCGCTTCAGACCTGACGGCCAAGCTGTCACGGGTACGCCTGGGCAGACAGGGAGCCAAACCTCATGACTTACGCGCTCGCCTCTATCGCGCACCAAGGCAAACTGAGAGCTGCGATCAAAATAGGTCAAAAGCTATGGATTCTGGCAATGGCTGCCAAGCAGCTTGGTGAGAACGCTTTGCCGGAACAACTTATCGGGATTTTTCAGAACTGGAGCGAAAGCCAAGTCATCCTGCGCCGCATAGCTGCTGCGGCGGCCGCGGGCGATCTGGCGGATTTTGCTCTGGACGAACACGACGTAGAGTTCGCTCTTCCGCTGCAATATCCCAACAAGGTGTTCTGCGTGGGCGCCAACTACGCGGATCATCTAAAGGAGATGGGAGTAGTGATGGATAAGGTAGAGGGCCGCTCTCCATTCTTTTTCGTCAAGCCCGCTTCGACCTGCCTGACCGGTCCCGGCAAAAGTGTTCACAGACCGGCCGGATGTAACGACTTCGACTGGGAGGTTGAAGTCGTCGTGGTATTCGGACGCGGTGGAAAAAATATCAGTCCCGAGAAAGCGCTTGAACATATTGCGGGCTACACCCTGGGTATTGATTTCACCGCGCGCGATCAATTCCTTGCCCCTCATCTACCCTTCAATTACGACTTTGCACTCGGGAAGTGCCAGGATAAAGGTACCCCCATCGGGCCGGTCATCGTGCCAACCGATTTCGTGAATGGTCAAAATATTCACTTTTCCTTATCCGTCAATGGCGTCAAAAAACAACAAGGCTGCACGGCCGACATGGTCTATTCGCTTGCCGAACAGATCGCGGGAATCAGCAGGGCTATCAGCATTGAACCCGGCGACATCATGTTCACCGGGTCTCCGGCGGGCGTCGGTGCGGCGAGCGGTGAGTCACTCGCTATAGGTGACCGAGTCGTCGTAGAAGCGGAGATTATCGGACGCATGGAGGTCGTCATTCAGCCGCCATTGTAATCAGGGCGTTCTAGGTCCTGACTCTTTCATCGAAGTGATAATACAGAGATGCATACCCTGCGCGGCCTATGCAATCTCTGAGGGATTAGTTATGTCACAAGAACAACATGATAGCGATCCTCAAGAAACCCAAGAGTGGCTCGAAGCGCTACAGGCTATCGTTGGTACTGTAGGCAAAGCACGAGGGTCTTTTCTACTCGACAGACTCAACAGTAAGGCACGGCTGCTCGGTGTTGCCGATAGTTTATTGCCCGTCACGGAGTATCGGAACACGATCGGCCTTGAACACCAAGCGCCCTACCCTGGCAGTTTGGAGATAGAGGAGCGCCTGACCGCTATTATCCGGTGGAACGCGCTGGCGATGGTGACCCGTGCCAACAAAGCTTACGGGGAACTGGGCGGCCACATAGCAAGCTACGCTTCGGCCGCCGAAATCTTCGAAGTGGGCTTCAATCATTTTTTCCGTGCCGACAGTGATACGGGAAAAGGCGATCTGGTGTTCTTTCAGCCCCACTCAGCGCCTGGGGTGTATGCACGCGCGTATCTGGAGGGGCGGCTGCAAGAAGAGCAATTGCAGCGCTACCGCCGAGAGGTCGATGGCGGCGGTTTGTGCTCTTATCCTCATCCTTGGCTGATGCCGGACTTCTGGCAGTTTCCAACCGGTTCGATGGGCATCGGCCCGATCAGTGCTATCTACCAGGGCCGCTTTCTTCGTTATCTGGAACACCGCGCAATGGCGCAAACCGCTGAACGCCGGGTATGGGGTGTATTCGGCGACGGAGAGATGGATGAGCCAGAGTCGATTGCCGCGCTCTCCCTGGCTGCCCGCGAAAAACTCGACAACGTTACCTTCGTAATCAACTGCAACTTGCAACGCCTGGATGGCCCGGTGCGCGGAAATGGGCAGATTATTCAGGAGTTGGAAGCGCTGTTCCGGGGCGCCGGCTGGAACGTTATCAAGGTCGTCTGGGGGTCTGACTGGGATGCCCTGTTCGCCCGTGATCACAGTAATGTGCTGTTGCGCCGCTTTGCATCAACCGTAGATGGTCAATATCAAACCCTGGGCGCGAATGACGGCACTTACAATCGAACGCGATTCTTCGACCTTGATCCGGAGTTGCAGGCACTTGTCTCGCACATGACCACGGAGGAAATCAACAGTCTGCGCCGAGGCGGCCATGATTTTCGCAAGCTATACGCAGCTTTCGCGGCAGCACGTGATCATAAAGGGCAGCCCACGGTAATTCTGGCCAAAACCAAGAAGGGTTTTGGCATGGGGCATGCCGGGGAATCTCGAAACACCTCTCACCAACAGAAAAAACTCGACATCGATGCGTTAAAAACTTTCCGCGATCGTTTTGGCTTGCCTCTTGACGACAGCGCCTTGGAAGAAATGCGGTTCTATAAACCTGCCGAAGACAGCGCTGAGATGCGTTACCTCCGTGAGCGGCGCCAAGCCCTCGGGGGATACCTTCCTCGTCGCAGCACTCATGCAGAGCCAATACCGGTACCCGGCCTGGATACTTATGCGCAATTCGCTCTACAGCCTGATGAGCGAGAAACCTCAACCACCACTGCTGTGGTGCGACTGTTCACCAATTTACTCAAGGACAAGCAACTGGGGCCGCGCATCGTGCCAATTGTCGCTGACGAAGCCCGTACTTTCGGCATGGCCAACTTGTTTCGCCAGATCGGGATTTACTCGCCCGCGGGACAACTGTACGAGCCGGAAGATGCTGGAGCGATGCTCTATTACAAGGAGTCGCGCGATGGGCAACTACTCGAAGAAGGGATTACCGAAGCTGGGGCGATCTCTTCCTGGGCGGCTGCCGCGACTGCTTACAGCGTCAGCGGCGTGGCGATGCTGCCATTTTATATTTACTACTCAATGTTCGGATTCCAGCGAGTGGGCGACCTCATCTGGGCGGCGGCGGATCAGCGCGCAAGGGGATTCCTGATCGGTGCAACAGCGGGGCGCACTACCTTGTCGGGCGAAGGCCTGCAGCACCAGGACGGGACCAGTCAGCTCATCGCGTCCACCGTTCCAAACTGTCGCGCTTATGATCCCGCATTCGCCAGTGAGGTCGCTGTCATCATCGATTATGGCAGCCGTCGGATGCTGGAAGACCAGCATGACGAATTCTACTACCTGACGGTTACCAACGAGAATTACCGGCAGGAAGCCTTGGATCCGGCTCAGCATCTTGATGTCATCAAGGGAATGCGTCGGTTCGGCAAACGCGGAGAAGGGCCATGCCAGGTCAACCTGCTCGGAGCCGGCGCTATTTTGCGTGAAGTAATTGCCGCTGCAGAAGTGCTGGCTACGGACTGGGGAGTATCGAGTGAAGTCTGGAGCGTCACGAGCTTTTCCGAACTCGCACGTGACGCCCGGGAGGTCGAGCGGCAACGGCTGTTTGGCGGCATGACCGATACGTCGAGCCATCTTCAAAGCTGCCTCTGCGGTTCTACGCCTGTAGTTGCAGCCAGCGACTATGTACGGGCTTATGCTCAACTGATCGCGCCTTATCTTAAAGCCACCTTCATTGCGCTGGGAACGGATGGGTTTGGTCGCAGCGATACCCGCTCTGCACTGCGTAATTTTTTCGAAGTGGACCGCATACATATCGTCCTGGCAGCACTGGCATCCGTTGATAGCGAAAAGCACGCGCAGGCCTGTCGACACTATGCCGTCGATGTGGCTGATGCACCTTGGAACCGTTGAGGAGAGAATGATAATGCAGCAACTGGTGGTTCCAGACATTGGCGATTTCAAAGAATTGCCCGTCGTAGAAGTCCTCATCAAAGCCGGAGATATCGTTGAAATCGAGCAACCACTTATCGTCCTGGAGTCCGACAAGGCAGTCATGGACGTACCCAGCACACAGTCCTGTACGATCCGTGAAGTTATTATCAAAGCCGGAGACAAGGTTTCTAAAGGCAGTGTGATTGCTCATATCGAGCAGACTGAACCTGGCTCGATAACGCAAAGTCCCGTTATCGAGCCAAGTCCCCTGCAAAGTCCAACATCGCTCGATGTGGACATTGAAGTGCAGGTGCCTCCTGCTCAACCATCAGCCGCCACAGAGCGGACTGCCCCGCCCGATAACGGTCAACTGACGCAGCCAGCACTGGCGGGCCCAGCGGTGCGCAAGCTTGCGCGCGAGCTAGGGGTGAACCTCGACAACATTTCTGCTAGTGGCCCTAATGGGCGGGTTCTTCGAGAGGATGTTCTGAGCTTTGTCAAAACGGAGCGCGAACGTATTGAAATGGCTCCGGGTAAAGTTGGAACTGTGCTTAATGTCCTGCCGTGGCCCCAGGTGGACTACCGCCAATACGGTGAAGTTGAACGCCGCTCGCTGTCACGTATCAAGCGAATTTCGGCGGCCAACCTGCATCGCAACTGGGTGACCATTCCGCATGTGACCAACCACAGCCAAGCCTCTATTTCCGAGTTGGAGGCTTTTCGTATCCTGCTGAATAAAGAAGCTGCTGACGGAGCCCCCAAGATCACCTTACTGGCTTTTTTGATTAAGGCCTGCGTCGCGGCACTTAAACGCTTCCCGCAATTTAACGTCAGTCTGGACGGCGAAGAAGTGGTGCAGAAGCATTATTTCCATATCGGTTTCGCAGCCGATACGCCTAATGGCTTGGTAGTCCCTGTCATCCGGAATGCAGATTGCAAAGGTATCGCCGCGTTGGCGGAAGAAATGGCGGAACTGTCGAAGTTGGCACGAACGGGCAAGCTTTCTCCGGCGCAAATGCAGGGCGGCTGCTTCTCCATTTCTTCGTTGGGAGGTATCGGCGGCGGCCATTTCACCCCCATCATCAATGCGCCAGAAGTGGCGATCCTGGGGGTTGGCCGCTCTGAGCTCCAACCGCGCTGGGACGGCAAGCAGTTCCAGCCAAGCTTGCAATTGCCCTTGTCCCTGGCATGGGATCATCGGGCAGTAGATGGCGCCGAAGCGGGACGCTTTCTCGCCTATCTGGTCATGTTGCTTGAGGATTTCCGAAGAGTGACGATCTAACGGGTACCCTCCTCCATCACCTAGAGGTCAGGTTGCTGATGGGTAACCATCAGCAACCAGGTGCATACACACCAGCTCTGCCTTTTTCATCGGCCATTCAATTGAGAGTTCCACGTGCGGACTTCTAGCGGGCTCCCAAGGGATAACTGATGATCAAGCGATTCTCATCGTAATCCGCGCTGCTGAACCCCCGACGCACACTTGCATTGCGCCAGCGCAGGGCCATGTTTTTCAGGCTGCCGCTCTGGACAACATACCCAAGCTCACTTTCACGGACCCACTCCGATCCGTCATCGACGCGTTGCAGCCTTACGTTATCGCCTTGACGTAACGCGTTATCAACGACAAACCCGGCATGTCATGACCGGCGAAATCCAGATCGTAACGCAACTGCCAGGACCGTTCCCTAATCGTCCTGTGCGGCACCCTTCTGGTAACCAAAACGCAGCCAGCCATGAGAGGGATAAACCAAGCTTGCGCTGGCACCTGCGTCAACCACACGTTGGGCTTCTTCGGCTGCCGCTTGGGTGCCTTCTCCAGTAATGTCTAATGATCGGGGTTCGCCCCCCCCCCCGACCAATTCCTTGAAGCTCTGAATCACCCAGGCTTGCTCGGCCTGGGTGAGAAACGTGTCCTCGCCCGCATGCCCCAACACCACCAGGCCCTTGGCGCCGTCGAAGTTACCCAACCAGGAACCCAACTTCTAGATCGCGTCATGGTCGCCCTTGCCGTCGCGAGTAAACGGTCTCGCTCCTTGCCCCCTAACTAAAAATATCAGCGTTCAACCCCCACTTGATTGTTTAAACCAATTGATTCATCAGGCCCGTCATCAGCCCGCGCGGGAACGTTGCGGATGCGTTTGTACAACCACTGCGCGCCATCGTCCACATAGGAAAACACCACCGGAATGACCAGCAGGCTCAGCACAGTCGAGGTGACCAGTCCCCCAATCACCACGATGGCCATCGGTGCGCGGAAGCTCGGGTCGGTTCCCCAGCCGAGTGCGATGGGCATCATGCCTGCGCCCATCGCGATGGTTGTCATGATGATTGGCCGTGCGCGCTTGCCACACGCGTTGATGATCGCTTCGTGGCGACTCAGGCCATGGTCTCGACGCGCAAGGATGATGTAGTCGAGCAGCAGGATAGAATTTTTCGTCGCGATACCCATCAGCATGATCAGGCCGATCATCGAGGGCATGGACAATGTCGATCCGGTGACAAATAGCGCCAGGAAGGCTCCTGGCACAGAGAGCACCAGGGCCGCAAGGATCGTCACCGGTTGCATGAAGTCCTTCATCAGCAGAACCAGTACCATGTAGATACACAACACCCCGGTCAGCATCGCCACGCCGAATCCCGAGGCCAGCTCACCCATTGCTTCGGCATCGCCAACCGAAGTTTGCATCAGGCCGGGCGGCAGGTTTTGCAAGCTCGGCAGGGCAAGCACAGCCTGCTCTATTTCGCCCAACGGCTGTCCATTCGTATCTATCTCGATATTGACGTTACGCATGCGGTCGTAACGCTCGATTTGCGCCGGGCCGCTGGCGATCTCAAGCGTCGCGACATTTTCCAGCGCTACCGGACCGCGCGCACCGGGCACCGGCAGACGCTTCAGCGTCTCGAGATCCTGGCGAGCGGCGTCGGTCAGCCGCACGACGATGGGTACCTGCCGCTCGCTGAAATTAAGCTTGGCAAGTTCCTGATCATAGTCTCCCAAGGTGGCAACGCGCAGCGTGTCGGCAATGGCGCTCGAGGTAACGCCCAGGTCGGCGGCCCTGGCGAAGTCGGGTCGAACCACCAGCTCAGGGCGCATCAAACTGGCGGTCGAGATCACGGCACCGACGCCCGGCAGGGTACGCAGTTCACGTTCCACCTGCCGCGCATGACGGGTGAGCAAGGCACCGTCTTCACCGGCAAGCACCAGCACATAGTTTTCCGATTCGCCCATGCCGACCTTGATGCGCGCGCCAGGCAGTACGGTAAGCGATTCACGCAGCTGGTTTTCGATCTGCTGTTTGGTCAGTCCCGGTCGGTCGTTGCGGTGCGTCAGGTTAAGCGTCAGCACCGCCGTGCGGACATTGGCGACATTGCCGCCGGCCTGCTCTATTGGGTCAGCACCGGCGCTACCGTCACCCACGGCGGTATAGACCTTTTTGACGTGCTGGTTTTGCTCGACAATCTCCCGCGCCTGCTCGGCGAGCACCAGGGTGTCGCCCAGTTTGCTGCCGGGTGCAAGCGTCACAGTTACTTGGGTCTGCCAATCGTCATCCGGCGGGATGAAGGTGCCCGGTAACACTGCCGCGAGCATCAGCCCTGCGGCGAAAAAGGTAACGGCGCTGATGGTGGTCACGGCACGATGGCGCAGGCACCAGCCCGCCCAGGACAGGTAGATGTTCACCCACCAGGCTGTCCCGCGAGCAGGCCTTTTCGGTGCGCGCATCAGGTAGGCCGCCATCATCGGCGTCAGCAGGCGGGCAACGACGAGGGAAAAGAACACCGCCGTCGCCGCCGTCCAGCCGAACTGGACGAAGAACTTGCCGACCGTACCGCTCATGAAAGCGGTGGGCAGGAACACTGCGATCAGCGTGAACGCCGTGGCGATCACCGCCAGGCCGATTTCGTCGGACGCTTCCATGGCGGCTTGATAGGGTTTCTTGCCCATCTGTAAATGACGCCCGATGTTCTCGACTTCAACGATGGCGTCGTCCACCAGCACGCCGATCACCAGGGACAGCGACAGCAGCGTGACGGTGTTGATCGTGAACCCCATCCAATGCATCACTGCAAAGGTCGGTATCGCCGACAACGGCAACGCGACAGCCGAAACGATGGTCGCTCGCCAATCCGGCAGAAACAGGAACACCACCAGCACTGCAAGCGCCGCCCCCTCGTAAAGCAAGTGCATGGATCCTTCGTAATTCTCGATTACCGGGTCGACGAAGTTGAATGCCTGAGTGATGGTGATTTCGGGGTGACGGGTTTTGAGCACCTCCAGGGCGGCACGTACACCTTTATCAACCTCTATCTCACCGGCACCTTTTGCCCGCACGATTTCGAAGCCGACCACCGGCTCGCCGTCCAGGAGCGCCGCAGAATGGGGTTCGCCGACGGTATCGGAAACCGTCGCAATCTGGTCGAGCCGGACACGCCTGCCGTCGCTCAAGGTCACGTCAAGCGAGGCGACTTCTTCAGCCGACTGCACCGTGGCGAGAGTACGCACCATTTGTTCGATACCGCCCAAGTCCACACGACCGCCGGAGGCGTCTTGCTGGACCAAGCGAAGTTGACGAGAGATGTCCAGGGCCGTGGTGTTCAGCGCCAGCAGGCGCACTGGATCCAGGTCGATGCGTATTTCCCGGGTCTCCCCTCCGACACGAGTGACTGCACCCACGCCAGGAACCGCCAGCAAGGCCTTGCTGACGGTGTTGTCGACAAACCATGACAGCGCTTCGTCGTCCATGCGCGTTGCCGAAACCGTATAAGTCAGGATCGGCGAGCCGGCGAGTACGATCTTTCTGATTACCGGGTCGCGCAGGTCGGCGGGCAGGTCGGCCCGAACCCGGGAGACCGCATCACGTACATCATCAAGCGCTTCCTGGGTGGGCTTCTCGAGGTGGAACTCGACCGTGATATTGACGTTGCCGTCGGTCAAGGTGCTCTGGATATGCTTGACGCCCTGCACGGTCGTGAGCGAGTCCTCGATCTTGCGGGCCACGTCATTTTCCAGTTGGGCGGGCGAAGCACCGGGCAACTCGGCCGACACGGTGACCATGGGCAGGTCGATGTCAGGAAAGTTCTGGACCTTCATCTTCCAGAAGCCCATCGCGCCAGCCAAGGTCAGCAAGATGAACAACAGGACGGAAGGCGTCGGATTTCGGATCGACCAGGACGATACGTTCAGGCTCATTGCGCGCTCCCGCGTGTCACGTTGAGGGGAGCCTGGACAACCCGGACGAGGTCACCCTCGGCGAGAAAGCCTCCTCCGCCTTCTACCACGGCGGCCGTACCGTCAATACCACCGGTTATCTCGATGCGATCGCCGATACGGCGCCCTACTTTGACTTTGGCTTGGGTCACCTTGAATTCCGGTCCTACCTGCAGGACGTAACTGAAACCGTCACGCTGCAACACAGCGCTTTGCGGCAACGTCATCATCCGCTCGGCACCGACATCGAATTCGCCGCGTGCAAACATCCCGGCACGCGCCGCAGTCCCTGCGGGGAGGTCGACATAGACCAAGCCGTTGCGCACTAGCATGTCGACCGTGGGCGCGACCATGCGCACCCTGCCCTCTATAGCCTCGCCATCAACCGGAATCACCTGCGCAACCTGGCCGGGACTGAATTTCCCAAGGTCCGATGCGGCAACTTCAGCGCGCCATTCGAGCCGACTGCCGCGAATCAAACGGAACAGCTCCTGGCCGGCGGGTAGTACGGCGCCCACAGTGGCATTGCGCGCTGAAATCACCCCGTCGTCGGGCGCCAAGACCTGGGTCTGGGCCACGCGCAGATGTTGCATCCGTTCGAGCGCCCTGGCCGCCTCCAGCCTCGCCTGTGCCGTGCGTTCGGCCGTCACATGCTGGTGAACCTGCTGCTTGGATAACGCCCCGCTCGATTGCAATTCCCTGGCGCGCTGCGCATTGGTCTGTGCTTCGGCGAGCGTCGCTTGCGCTTCGGCGGTGGCGGCGCGACGCTGCGCGAGCTCGGCGGCCACTGTGTCGGCGGCAAATGCGGCGAGTACCTGGCCCCGCCGGACCACATCACCAACGTTGACCTTGACCTCGGCCAGCCGCAAACCATCGGCTTCGGTGCCGACGCTCGCTTCCTGCCACGCCATGACATTGCCATAGGCCAGGATACGGATCGGCAGCATGGTTGATTGAAGTTGGGTGACGGACACAGTGAGCGCAGGCTTGGCGCGCACCTCAACCTTGCTGTGTTCAGCGTCAGGCGAAACGGCCATCATCACGATGATGATGACGCAGGCCAGGGTCACGACAAACAGAACGACATGCCGTGTTTTTCTTTTCATAGGGATCGTATTCCTGCGCAAGATGCCGCGTGTTGGCAATGCTCGCGGAGTGTTGAATCACTTCCGCTTTGGCGCGATTGCTCGAGGCAGCAACTATCCAACAAGGAATCTTTCGGAACTCTTACTAGCAAAAAGGGTGTGATCCAGGCCCAACCGTAAGTGTCCAGTAAGAAGAAGTTCTCAACGATAGGGGGGCTTTCATCCTATTACTCTGGAGACCGCCATGCGTTCCATGCCCCAGCCCACCTCGAAAACTTCAATTGCGATTCGGTTGACCGCCGCCACCTCGGCGTTTGTGCTTGGCTTGTGCTCCTCAATGGCGGCCTGCGCTGCCGAGCCTGAAGGCTCCAAATGGGGACTTGGCGTGGGTGCGGCCAGCAGCCAGCAACCGTACCAAGGCATCGACCGGGACAGCCAAGTCATACCGCTGATCTACTTTGAAAATGAATATGTGCGAGTATTCGGCCCTACCGCCGAGCTCAAGTTGCCGGGCCTGGACATTAGCGACGCCCAACGGCTCGAATTCAGCATCGTGGGTGAATACGATTTCAGTGGCTATGACGACGATGATGCCCGGATCCTGAATGGCATGAGTGACCGTAAAGGTGGCTTCTGGGCGGGAGCCAAAGTGAAATGGCGCAATAATGTGGCCGATGTCAGCGCCGAATGGCTGGCCGACGTATCGGGTAACAGCAAGGGGCAGCGCTTCGCCCTGGGCCTGGAGAGGTCATGGCAGTTTGGCGAGCACATCATGCTCACGCCACGGCTGGCGGCCATATGGCAGGACGACAAATATGTCGATTACTACTTCGGCGTTCGCGAAAGTGAAGCTCGCGTCGATCGAGCCGCCTATGATGGAAAGTCCGGCATCAACACCGAACTTGGCGTTCGTGGAAATTATATGTTCGATGATCATCATTCCGTGTTCCTGGACCTCAAGGCGACGAGCCTCTCCGATGAAATCAAGGACAGCCCGCTGGTAGACCGATCAACCGAGAACAGCATGCTGTTCGGCTATCTGTACCGTTTCTGATGAGCCGCATTCTTCTGGTCGAGGACCACGAGCGCTTGGCGCAACTGGTGAGCAAAGGCCTGTCGACCGCCGGGATCGCCGTCGACGTCATCAGCCGCATCGATGCCGCGTGGGCGGCCATCCAGCAGGTGCCTTACCAAGCGCTGATTCTCGATCGGGGCTTGCCGGACGGGGATGGACTGGTCTTGCTGCAGCGTTTGCGTAATGCCGGGCTTGGCCTGCCCTGCCTTGTCTTGACTGCGCGTGACGCGCTGCATGATCGGGTCGAAGGGCTCAACGCCGGGGCGGATGATTATTTGCCCAAGCCATTCGCCATGGACGAAATGATCGCGCGGGTGCGGGCACTGCTGCGTCGCCCGGTGGAACGTCGTCCATTGACCCCTTCCCACGGCGACCTCAGCGTGCAACCCGATACCGGCGTCATGTGCAGCGCCGAAGGTAGCGTCCCGTTGGCGCCTGCGGAGATGCAGATCATGCTGTTATTGCTGCGCAAGCCCGGCGAAATCGTCCGTCGCAGCGCCATCGAAGCAGCCGCGTGGGGCCTGAGCGAAGCCGTGACGCCGAACGCCCTCGACGTGGCCCTGCACCGAATTCGCCGCAAGCTCCTGGCGATCGGCTCCCATCAACGGATAGTCAACTTGAGAGGCCTGGGTTATGCCCTTCGTCAAGACGATTTGGCGCAATAGCATCAGCTTCAAGGTACTGCTTGCCTACGTCGCAGGTGTGGGATTGAGTATTCTGCTGATTGCACTGGGCGCGTTCGTGCTCATCACGTCAAGGAACGATATTCTGTTGACCATGGACGTCGCCGAGCGTACCCATGAACTGGCCGGCAAGCTCTTGTTCGACGCTGCGGGTCGGCCCAGCGGGTTCGACAGCAGTGAGGGTGATCGAGTCTGGACCTTCAAGAGTCTGGAAGAGGAAATCGGCTACCGCGTGCTGGATTCGAACGCAAACATCGTCCTGGCCTCCACGGACGATGCATTCTGGTCTCCCGCCGCAACCCATCATCCATCGGAACACTCTCGATTCAAATTCGAGCGAGAAGGCATCACGATGTACGCCGCCACCGCCCCTGTGGAGCACGACGGCAAGATCTGGTATTTGCAATTTGCCGCCAGCGAACGGCTGATGGAACTGCTTCATGAGGGTTTCGCCTGGCCTTTCATGGGGGCCGGCATCGTCCTTTTCAGCCTGGTGCTGCTCATCGTCTTCGGTGCCTGCGCCTACTTTACATTGGGCTATGCGCTCAAGCCCTTGCGGGAAGTTTCGGAGTCAGCGGCGGCCATCTCCCCTCGTTCGTTGCATTCGCGGTTGGAGGTCAAGACCGTGCCGTCCGAAGTGGCGCCGCTGGTCAGCAGCTTCAACAGTGCGCTTGAACGCTTAGAGCACGGCTTCCGCTTGCAGCAGGAATTTCTGGCGACCGCAGCACACGAACTGAAGACACCGTTGGCACTGATCCGTGCACAGATTGAATTGACAGAAGATTGCCAAGGCCGCGGCGCCCTGCTTAATGACGTCGCGCACATGACACGCCAGGTCCAACAACTCTTGCTGCTGGCTGAGACCAGCGAGGCTCACAACTACAGCTTCGCCGCAGTGAGTGTATTGGAGGTAGCCAAGGAGGCCGCAAACTATCTGCAACGCATGGCCGATGCTGCGGATGTGCGCGTCGTTCTAGCGGGTCATATGGATGCGCAGGACTCATGGCAGGCCGACCGGAGCGCCCTTTTCACACTAGTGAAAAACCTGCTGGAAAACGCCATTCAGCACGCCCCGCAAGGAACGGAGGTCCGAGTGGAGCTTACTGCGGATATGTTAACCGTACGCGATTGGGGCTCCGGAGTGGAGCGAGATCAATTGACACAGATTTTTGCCCGCTTCTGGCGTGGTTCCCATCGACGCGATCACGGCGCAGGGCTGGGCCTGACGATTTGCAAGGAAATCGCGCGGGCGCACGGGTGGACGCTATCTGCGCAAAGGGCGGAGCCGGGGTTGTCATTTCATGTATCCCGGCTCACTAGCGATCAGCCCTATGAACCATAGCCTGGCGGCACCACGATTACATCGATCTGACCGCTTTGGATCGACGCAGCATTGCTGCCCGTTAAAATCCCAGACATGTCGCACCGGCGTCAAGATGGCGAGGAGACTCTGCCAGGTCTGACAGATGTACAGGACTGTCAGGCACGTGCCAGCGTGGCGTTATTCGCAGCCAGCCATTCGCTGAGTTTCTGCGGCGCAATGCCGGTGAGTGCCCGGAAGTCACCCGTCACCGCAGCCACACGATGTACCTTCGTATTGGTGTCAAAGGAAGCTATTTCAACAGCTATTGCCTCCGGTATACCGGCGCCAGCCACCATGCCTCGAATCAAATCTTCCACCGATACCTGGATCACGTCCAGTGGCTTATTGACTGCGGCGCTTGCCAGTCGTGCGATGTTCTCTGTGGAGAACGCTTCCGAACCGGTTAGGGTGTAGATGCCCTTGTTGCCGTTATGGCAAGCCAGGGCGGCGGCGGCCGCCCTGCCGAGATCGTCGCGGCTGATGTAAGCGATTTTTCCATCACCTGCGGCGGTGTACAACTTGCCATCAGCCAAAGCTTGCGGCAGGCTCATAAACAAATTTTCCATGTACCAACAATTACGCAGAATGGTCCACGTCAGAGAGCTTGCAGCCAGGGCGTGCTCGGTCCCCAAATGGTCGGGCGCGATCAACAAGGGAGAATTTTTGGGCATCGGCATCGACGTATAGACCACGTGCTTGACCCCTGCGTTAATAGCCGCTTCCAACGCATTTTTATGTTGGGCCAGCCGATGACCTGGGCGCCCCAGCGTATCCGTGCTGATCAACAGCAGTCGCTGTGCGCCAGCAAAGGCCGTACTAAGAGACGCAGCATTATCAAAGTCGGCTTTGCGCACGGTGACGCCTTTGGCCGCTAGAGCACTTAGGCTTTCGGGGCTGCGGGTGGTGGCGATGATCTTGTTGGCAGGCACCTTGTTAGTATCAAGCAGATGAGCAATGACACGTTGGCCCAAGTGGCCTGAAGCACCAGTAACGAGCAGGGTATCGGACATGGATGGCTTCTCTTTTGATTGGAAATCGGGACATGCAGGCAAAGTTCAATACGGAGGCAGCTCACGGGCGAAGTACAATTCGGCGATTGTCGGATTCGTCATCCCAGGCTTCAGCCACTGCGGAGAGCGGCAGCGTCGTCACGGGTGTGTCGAATCCCGCAGCCGGTATAGCGGCAAGTAATTGCCCTGCCGCTGCGACCAGCTCGCGAATCGAAACACTACCAATGCCGCTGCCGAGAATTTCCAGGCCGGAACTACGCAGCGAGTGTGCAGAAATCGGTATTGTCTCTCCGGCAATCGAACCAAGCTGTATGTAGCGAAGCCGGGACTCTCCAAGCCGCGAGCCGCGGCCAGCGGTTGCTGCAGCAATGACTCGGCTTGCTGGTTCTCCCCAAAGATAATCCAATACCACGTCGACCTTACCTGAGAAAACCCGGCGCAGTTCCTCGTCGGCGAACTCATCCAGTGGAATTTTTTCGACACTTTCTGGCAGCAAAGCCAGCTTCGCCTTGCTGCGACCCGTGACGATAATCTTGTCTGCGCCAAGATATGCTGCAATCTGAACGGCAAGCCCTCCAGCGGAACCAGTAGCTCCGTTAATCAATACCGTTTCACCGCGCTGAAATGAGGCACGCAGCGTGAGCGCGACCCATGATGATATTCCTGCTGTGACGACCGCGGCCGCACGCTCATCGGTAACGCCTTCTGGCACTGGCACTACCGTATCTGACGATACCAACGATTTTTCGGCCATAGAGCCAAACGGCGATTTGGGGAACAAGAAGTAAACACGCCGACCGTCAGCATCAGTACCGACACCATCGATCCCAGGCACGAAGCCAGCGCTGCCAGCACTTGTGTAATGCTTACCTGCAGCAAGAGTTTTCACGATGGGGCTTAGTGGCGCGGCGAGAACATTGACCACCATCTCACCTTCATCCGCTTGCGGCTCTGGGTAGTCGCCGAAAACAGGTGGGGATCCAAACTCACTTACGAATGCAGCGCGCATTTCCGGCTTCTCCAAATTTATAGGCGGCGGAGGCAGTCAGCAAGCTGTTCGCTGCCAGGAAATGCACTGCCTCGCACATCTTCAGTAACAGGCCCTTACACATGAGGCTGTCAGCTAGTGCAGAGGTTCGGCATTGCGACCCGGCTGAATAGATGCGGTCTGGCGATAGTGCTGGATGGATAGGCAGCTAGCGAATTCGAAAATTCCGGGCTCGTGAAGGCCGTACGAAAATGCTCGACGGACTCCCATATGGCGTAATTCAGAAACGTGCAACTGCCGGCAATACCTCGATGCAGCTGGGTAGAAATATATCCCGGCTGCTTTTTCATCCAATTTGCGTCGTGCTCCCAAGCGTCGAGTAGCGCGTCAACGTCAGCCGCATCAACTGTAAAAATGTTGATCAATACGACAGGCGAAACGATGGCATTAAGTTGTTGAGTGATTGGAACGAGTGGATCGAGCGGTTCCATGGCAACCATGAGCGTCTCCTCGGACGGTATGCATTTATTGCCGCTCTTCCAGTTGAAGAAGATCTCCAATCAGCGGCTTGAGAGCAGCGTCCAATATTGGAAACCGGTTGTCAATATCTAGTTTTTCATACTGCTCCCAGCCGCTGGCCGCTCGACAGTCAAGATAAGTGCTATCGCGACGATGAATGCCTATCACTCACGTTAGCAGACGTGCAGCATTGACAACCAGTTGCCATTATGGAAAATGGTCGTCTATTTTTGGTGAGAACAGCACATGACTTCCGAAGCAGCTAAACAAGTCACGGCTTTCACATTGGCTACCTTTCGATTGAATGGCCTTCTACTCGCCTGGGGGGATCGGTTCAGCGCGGGATTTGGAATAACAAGCGCACGCTGGCAAATGCTAGGCGCCATCGCCATTGCGGGTCAGCCTCTGACGATCCCACAAATAGCAGTGAACATGGGGGTAACAAGGCAAGGCGCGTTGAAGCAACTCAATCTTCTGACCAAAGAAGGCCTGGTTACGGCAATGACCAACCCGATGCATAAGCGCTCCCCTCTATATGTACTGACTGATCAGGGCCAGCAAACCTATAGCGAGATTGAGAAAAAATGGAATGAGCACGCGGAGAGGCTTTCCACCGCAATCGATCCCCATGCGCTACATACAGCAAACGAGCTTTTTGCGCAGGTAGCGGAACTATTCGCGCAAGAACTAGAGCGTCAAGATGAAGCGTAAAATACACGCGACCGCGGCTTTCCTTAGTTTTTTCCTAGTAGCTAGCTTCTGGGCATCTACAGTTGTTTCCGAACTTTTCATGACCAAACAGGCAGTAACCTATGTCAAGGAAGCGATCGTCCTGGCTCTATTTATCTTTGTCCCAACAATAGCCATCACCGGCGTCACCGGATTTTCGATGGGGGGAAAAGGCCGTAACCCCCTGCTTGCCAGTAAGCGTCGGCGTATGCCTCTTATCGCTGGAACTGGCCTGCTCCTTCTGCTGCCCGCCGCAGTTTTTTTGTACTTTAGATCCCAGGCCGGATTATTCGATCAGACATTTTACTGGGTTCAAGGGTTGGAGCTTCTGGCCGGTGCAAGCAACCTTACTCTCATCGGGCTGAACATTCGGGACGGACTTCATCTTTCTAAAAATCGAAAGTCAGTAGTTGCTCGCCACTTTGAGCGGAAGGCCCAGCCCTGAGGCTATCTATGCGCAGCGCAACGCTCGACTGAAACCATTGTATGAATTACTGCTGGACGACATCCGCCGCGACCTGAGACGGACGTCGTTGAAAAAACGATAGCCAAACCCGAACTTGCCTTCTGGCAGCTTCAGACTTTAGGCATCAGCACACGGCAAACACTACCTGTCACGACTAACGCAGACCATACTAATTTCGACTCGGAGTAAATACATGAAAGCTGCCATCGTAAATGCCTTCGACCAACCACCACGTTATGACGAAATTGATGCGCCGCTGGCCGGATCTGGTGAAGTATTGGTGCATGTTCGTGCGGCTGCACTCAGTCAGTTGGTACGCGCCCAAGCTAGCGGCAGGCATTACACTAGCGGGAAGACGCTCCCGATTGTGCCCGGCGCCGATGGCATCGGTCTGCTTGAAAATGGCACCCGAGTGTACTTCGCCTTTCCTCGTGCTCCTCTTGGCGCCATGGCTGAAATCGTTTCCGTAAATGCTCGATACTGCGTCGCGGTGCCAGATGGCATCGACGACATTACCGCGGCAGCAATTGCCAATCCAGGCATGTCTTCATGGGCTGCTTTGCAGGAACGTGCCCACTTCAAGCCCGGCGAGCGAGTGTTGATCAACGGTGCCGCCGGTGCCTCTGGGCGACTGGCGATTCAAGTGGCCAAACACCTGGGTGCATCGCGAGTTGTGGCTACCGCACGTAATCCCGCAGTAGAAGCGGAACTGCGGGCACTAGGCGCGGATGATTTCATTCGCCTTGATCAGCCGGTTGAGCAATTGACCGCTGCGCTACGCGAAGAGATGCAGGGGCCAGGAGTTGAAATTGTCTTGGATTACCTATGGGGACAACCTGCAGCTTGCATTCTTGATGCGCTGGTAGGCCATGGAAGCGGAAGTGCAGCGCCACGTGTGCGTTTCGTTAACATTGGCGCGCTGGCCGGGGCTACGCTGCCACTGAACCCAGGAGTACTGCGCAGCTCGGGGCTGGAGATTGCTGGAAGCGGCTTGGGCAGTGTCTCTAACGAAGACCTGGTTAAAATAGTTGGGCGTTTGTTGCAGGCGGCAAGGCCAGCTAATCTGAAGATTGAAGCACAGGCAGTTGCACTGAGTGAGGTCGAATCGACCTGGCGACGAAGTGGTAGCGAGCGCATCGTTTTCACTATGTAATCTGGCGGAGTCTAAGGAAGCGCCCGGTGGAAACCGAGCGCCTACCACAGCCATGACAGATAGCTGGAACCGTCTTTTTTAAACGTTCGGCAGGAACATCCGGTTTCCAGGGAAAAGTCAGAGGAATGAGGAGTTTGTTACGGCTTTTGAAAAAACTACTACCTACAAGCCAGTCGGCGCTCCAGGCGCGCGACAATCACCCTGAGGTGCTGTCGTTATCCGGATTAATCACAAAAAGAAAATCAAACTTCTGCCAGGCATTTTCAGAAAAATTCTTTCTGCAGGATGCTTTCGTACTGTCCAATCATCTGGGCCAGGGGCTAACTGCTATTAAACAGTTTACTTTCAGGAAAAATCACGATGGCAATTTTTTACCATCATGGCGCGCATTAACCATTGTCATCATTGATTGACAGCTCATATAGCCATGGCAGTGCACGACGGCGAGATACCTCAAAAGCTCGAATTTTATCAGCATTATGAAGTGTTAGCTCAATATCATCCCAACCATGCAGTAGTTTTTCACGAGCGCTGGATTCGATGCTAAATGAATACTTAACCTCATCTGGTGTGGTGACGGTACGAGCCTCTAGATCAATAGTGATTTGATAACTAGACCTAACTCTGACTTCTTCCAGAAATAGATTGATAATTTGTTTATCTAATGTGATCGTTAGAATCCCATTCTTCAGGCAATTTCCACGAAAGATCTCAGCAAAACTTTCGGCAATGATGACCTTGAATCCGTATTCGAGCAGTGCCCAAGGGGCATGTTCGCGGGAAGATCCACAGCCAAAATTGGCTCGAGTGAGAAGGATCGACGCCCCTACAAACTTCGATTGATTCAGTTGAAACTCTTGGTTGAGCGGACGCTTAGTACAGTCCATTCCCAGCTCTCCCACATCTAGATACCGCCACTCATCAAAAGCGTGCTGGCCAAAGCCACTTCGCTTGATCGACTTCATAAACTGTTTCGGCAAGATTGCGTCGGTGTCGACGTTGTTGCGATCCAGAAGTGCGAGCTGGCTCGTTTCCCTAACAAATGGCGTCATGACATCATCTCCGCAACATTGGTCAAGTGCCCGGTCAATGCTGCAACGGCAGCCATCGCCGGGCTCACTAGGTGACTGCGACCTCCCATACCTTGGCGCCCTTCAAAATTACGATTGGAAGTTGAGGCGCACCGTTCTCCAGGATTGAGTCGGTCAGAATTCATTCCCAAACACATGGAACAACCTGGCTCTCGCCACTCAAAACCAGCAGCCAGAAAAATAGCATCTAGTCCTTCTGATTCTGCCTGTCTTTTTACCGCCCCTGATCCAGGGACTACCAATGCCTGCAGAATATTACCGGCAACTTTTTTCCCCTTCACAATGTGAGCCGCGATGCGAAGGTCTTCGATTCGGGCGTTTGTGCAAGATCCGATGAACACCTTATCGATTTGGATCTCAATCATCGGGGTACCCGGTGCAAGGTCCATGTAACGTAAGGCGCGTTCCAACCCCTGACGCTTGATAGCATCCGGTTCCATTTGTGGATTAGGCACCAGGCCTTTAATGTCCACCACCATCTCTGGGGATGTACCCCAAGTAACCATTGGTCTCACGCGACTTGCATTGATGTACAGGGTTCGATCAAAAGTTGCCAAGTCATCAGAACGCATAGTTCGCCAGTAATCGACGGCCGCGTTCCAGTTCGAATCATCTGGAGAAAATCGCCGACCTTTCAAGTAACTGATAGTCACGTCGTCAACAGCAACGAGGCCTGTACGTGCGCCGGCTTCGATCGCCATGTTGCAGAGCGTCATCCTGGCTTCCATTGTTAGCTGGAAAATTGTGCTTCCCATGAACTCTATGGCGTAGCCTGTAGCCCCAGCCGTACCAAGCTCAGCAATGATCGTCAAAGCCAGATCTTTTGCATAAACCCCAGTGGGTAACTCGCCTTCTATCTTAATGGCGAGATTTAGGGACTTGTGCATTAGCAGGGTCTGGGTAGCCAATACATGCTCGACATCGGAAGTGCCGATGCCAAAGGCAAGCGCTGCAAAAGCTCCATGCGTTGAAGTATGGGAGTCACCGCAAACAATCGACATACCTGGTTGAGTCGCCCCTAATTCAGGCCCGACAACATGGACGATTCCTTGGTCGGCTGCCCGGAACGGAAAATATACCAATGAGCCACTTTCTCGAATATTGCGATCGAGTGTTTCTACCTGCGTGCGCGCAAGAGGATCTTCGATACCTCGTTCCCAGTGTTCGGTCGGGGTGTTGTGGTCAGCAGTTGCGATGATGCTTTCATGGGCCCAGGATTTTCGCTCTGCAGCCCTCAGGCCTTCGAACGCTTGCGGGCTGGTGACTTCATTGATGAGGTGTCTGTCGATGTAAATTAAGCACTCACCACTTTCATCTTGGAACACAACATGGCTGTGCCAAAGTTTGTCGTAAAGGGTCGAAGGCATGTTCGGTTACCGTGTGGAACTGAGTCAGAGACAGGTTATCCAGCCAAGGCCTTCAAGAGTCCCGTGCGCAGGGATGTATTCGCAGCCAACCCAACCGGAATATTGGTTGAGCCGTAGGGCTTCGGCGATTTCAAGTAGGGGCAGTTCCCCTTTGTTCGGTTCATTCCTTCCTGGATACCCTGCTAGCTGAACGTGTGCCGCTTGGAGCAAATAGGAGTCAAGAAACTCCAAAGGGTCCTTTCTTTCCATCGACGCATGGTAGATATCTAAAATGTAACCAAGGCCTTGACACTGCTTTCCCCATTCCCGCACATCACTCAATGACCGCACGAAGTAATTCGGTACCGATACCTGATTGATGGCCTCAATAACTACGGTGATCCCAATATTTGCCGCCTTCTCGACCGCCCAAGATGTGTTGGCCTTAAACACTTCGCAAGCGAGCTTATAGTTTTGGCGATCGACCACGCCCGCCGTCATATGTATCAGCGGAGCTTTGCAGATGGCCGCGAAGTGAAGCCCACTCAGGAAGTCGCTCTTGAAGTTCAGCTGTTCGCCTTCCAGTGCTGCCAAGCCTTTGGTTCCGGTGCGAAGGGGCATATTGGCTAATACTTGCTTCAGGTTGTTGCGCTCCAGAAGCGTGGCGATTTCATCGGCGCTGAAGCCTTTAGTAAACATGAATTCCACAGCTTCAAAGCCGGCGTCACGTGCGGCTTCAAAGCGATCAGAAAACGACCACTCAGTAAACATCAAGCTGATATTCGCTGCGAATTGAAGCACTTTAGTCAGGCCTTCTTGCGTTCAGCTGCGCAGTACTTATCGCGTAGCTCTGCATCGTATTCGCCCAATAAAGGTGGGGCAGTCACTTCGAGCGATTGCTCTCCATCGAACGAGACGGGAGAACGAACGGTACGCCATTGCCCTTGTATCGGGTGAGGTACGCTGATCTCCAGCCGCAAATGTTTGGCCTGTGGGTCTTCCAGTGCTTCACTGGTGTCGTACATCGGCGCATGCGGCACGTCTTCAGACTCTAGGCGAAGACACCATTCGGCACGATCAAATTGCTTGAATGCAGAGCCAAGGAGATCGATCAGCAGTTCCTGGTTTTTGATACGCATCTCCCGATTGCAGTAGAGCGGGTCTTGAAAAAGATCTGGCCGCTCGATCGCGTTGGCCAGGCCTTGCCAGAATTTTTCGGGTGACGACATGTGCAGTGCGATCCATTTGTCGTCGGCACATTTCAGAACATAAGATTGCGAGACGCTTGGGCGGCTGTATGGCCCCATAACCTCGTCCGCAGAGAAGTAGTGAGTGAAAGCATCGAGGTTGAAGTGACACATCGATTCCAGCATTGAGACCTCGACGGTGCGACCGACACCGGTGGCATTGCGTTCATGTAACGCACCCAAGATGCCGTAGGCTGCGTAGAAACCGGTCAAGGAGTCGGCCATTGCGGGGCCGACTACTCGCGGGTTGCCCGGGTTGACGAGAAGGTTGAGGAAGCCGCTTGCCGCTTGCGCTACCGTGTCGTAGGCCGGGCGCTTCGATGCTGGTCCATCTTGGCCGAATCCACTGATCGCGCAGTAAATCAATCGAGGATTGATTTGGCGTAGGCGCTTTTCACCTGCCCCCAAACGCTCTGCGGCGCCCGGTCGAAAGTTCTGAATGTATATGTCGGCGTCGCGGATCATCTGATCAAAGATCGCCAGATCCTGTTCCAGTTTGGTGTTCAGCGTCACGCTGCGCTTGTTGCGGTTATACGTTTGAAAATGGGGGCTGTAGAGACCGCCCTGGAATGCTCGAAAAGGATCACCGCTACCAGGTTGTTCAACCTTGATAACTTCCGCGCCCAAGTCGGCCAGTAACATGCCAGCATTTGGCCCTGTGATGAACGTACCCTGCTCGATGACGCGAATGCCCGAGAGAACCTTGGCCATTTTATAAACTCCTGGTGCTAGCCCAAAAAGGAAGCAGTAATTCGTGAATGAATGCTGGGTCAGCTCGCGGCGCGATCGCGGTTTTGAAGGTTGGTCCTGGTCTGCAGGGAAACCGGATCTTTAACCCTCAGGGCGCGATGTAATTGGCTGAACAATGTCGCAAGTTCACGCGCATCCTTGGCTCCGCCGAATACATAGAAGTCCGGGCGTACCAATAGGCTTGAGAAGCCCGTGTCAGCGAAAAAGCGCGAGAGCTTGCCGGTAAAATCTTGGATGGCGTCGACCGAGGAGTCATGTAAATCGCTGAGATACACACAACGACCATCGATCAATTTCAGCAACGCGAGCTCTTCCTCTGTGAGCGTGGCATACGCATCTGCATTCTTCATCAGCAGCGTAAAGCCGGTACCAAGCAATGTATCCATGCGCCCCGTAGCGCCATGGGCGTGGATTTCAGCATGAGGAGCTAACCGACCAACCCAATCGCTCTCCACCGAGCTCAATGTGCCTTGCTTGAGGTGCGGGAAGGCGGCCATTGGAGGAAAGGTGCCATCGAAGAACGCTTGATCACGTTTGGCCGCCAGCTTTTTGTCGGCAACACAGACGATCTCGCCCAAGTACACCGAGGTATCGATGATGTCGGTGATGTGCGGTTTACGCTCCACCTCATAGTCGTCAAGCAATTCAGTATCGCAATGCCCTTTGAGTACCATGTCCAGTCGCCAGCCGAGATTAAGCGCGTCACGGATACCCGAGCACATGCCTTGGCCCATGAAAGGAGGCATGGTGTGAGCGGCGTCGCCTACAAGGAATACTCGGCCCTGGCTCCAGCTTTCAGCGACCAACGAACGGAAGGTGTATACAGCGTGGCGAACCAGTTCTGCTTGGTCACGTTTCACCCACCGTTCCAGCAAGCTCCACACATAGTCAGTGTCATCCAGGCACTCGCGAGACTCATCAGGCAGGCGCATGATTTCCCAGCGACGCAGTGGACGGCCATCTTTGATGCCACCTGGTACGAAGGTGGTAGGCCTTTCTGGGTTGCAGTATTGGCCTGCTGATGGGATATCAAGCACTACCCCTTCGTTGAGCAACACATCGACTACCAGCCAATCAGCTTGGAAGCCGCGATCATTCCAGGCAATTCCCAGTGAGTTTCGAACGGCACTATTGGCACCGTCAGCACCGATCAGGTACTTGGCACGCAGTTCAACGGCGCAACCTGTTTGGTTGTTGACCACTTCCACGACTACACCGTCCTCGGTGTGCGTAAATGATCTGGCTTCGTGTTGAAGCAGGACATTGACGTTGCTAAACGAGCGCACCTTTTCATCCAACGCTGCTTCAAGCGACGGCTGGTAGAAGAAGTACGCCTCGGGGCCTCCTGAGATAGAGCCGACAGTCCAATCGATATCCAGCAGCGTTTTCCACTCTTGGTTCATCCACTGATAACGCGGAGATGGGGCACCAAACGTCGCGAATGCATCCGCACAGCCGTGGGCTTGAAACGCCCGATGGATCTCGTGATCCATGCAAACAGCACGAGGCAACGGGTATGCATATGCATGGCGTTCCAGGACGGTGACGCTATGGCCTTGTTGGCCAAGAACTACTGACAGCATCCGACTAACTGGGCCATAGCCGATAATTACCACATCAGATTTAATCTGTTTCATACCAAGCCTCGTTTTTATCTTTGTAGGCGTGTTTTCTAAACGCGTTGGCGCTACCGCTTAATCGTGGGAAGTGAACCCGGCAGGAACCTGACCGGTATATTCAAATTCGCGTGTGGCTTGATAAGAGAGAGCGAAACCGATGGGGGTGGTTTGCTCTTCGTAAAGGTGGGCAACCAAGCCAGCGCTTCGCGCTAGGATAGGAACGCCACGCAAAGCGTGCAGCGGGAAACCTGCGCCCAGCAGAACTGATGGAATGGCTGCCGAGACATTCAGTTTCAATTCACGGCCATAGATGTCCGGAATCACGCTTTCGATAGCTTCTGCGATTTTCACATAAGTGAGGTCTGATCCAGCCTTTTCAGCAGTACTGAACAACGCCTCAACCCGTGGATCACGAGCTTTGTGCAGCGGATGACCGTAGCCAGGCAGAGGGCGCTTGGCCGCGCGGTATTCGGATACAACCGCCTGAGCGGCGGCAATCACTTCGGCGCCTTTACCGATACGCTGCTGAACCTCGTCGAGCAGGACACCTGCATCCGCCGATGCACCGAGGATCACCGAGCCACAACCCAAAAGACCAGCCGCGACTGCACCTTGCATAGCTTCGGGGGAAGCGGCGTAAGTCATTCGCGCTGCCTGTACGCTGGGTACAAGGCCGTGCTCGGTAATGGCGACGAGCGTGGCATCCAGAACCGCCAGGGTAGAGACGCTTGGCTTTTTACCAGTGAGCAACGTGAAGAAATATTCGCTGAACGAAAACTTGCCGATCACGTCATCACAAAGATTCAGACCGCGTACAACGATAGTGTCTTCGTTTGAGGTGCAAATAGCGCTACGCGGTACTGTTTCTTTACCAATTTTCATGTGTGGTTTCCTGAAAGATTTTTGGCTTAAGCAGCGGTCAGCCGGAAGTCAAAAGGTACGCTGTAGTACGGTGTGTTCAGGTGTTTTCCGTCGGGGGAAATGCCGGCTGGATGCTTGACGTAGTCGATGATCAAACTGGGCTTCACGCCGAACACACAGTCGGAGTCCAAGTACGGCCCATTGGCGATAAATAGTTGGGTATTGACTGAATAAAAGCCTTCAGCACTGATCTTGAAGTGGATGTGCCCTGGGCGATTAGGGTGGCGCCCTAGCTTGCCCTGCATCAGGCCTGCAGGCCCATCTTGGGGAATGGGGTAGTAGCTAGGCTTGATCGACCAAAACGAATAGCGACCTCGCTCATCGGTGTGAAACTTGCCGCGAGCTAGCATCTCCGTCTGCTCAGGCAGCTGCATGTCGTAATTGCCTTCACCGTCACCTGACCAGACATCGAGAAGAGCATTCGCCACTGCGCGTCCATCCGCGTCCAAAACCTTACCGTAGTAAAAGGCTTTCTCGCCGCAGACACCGTTTGAGATATCGGCACCCAAGGGCAATTCAGGCGCGCCCTCCCAGTAATAGGGGCCTTCCACAGTTTCTTCCAGGCAGTCGTCACCACGGTGTTGATTGATACCAGTTGTAAGGGTGGACACGCCTAACAGGTCAGACAGCAGAATGAATTCCTGGCGCTTATCGGTGCAAATGGCGCCGGTTGCAGTCAAGAATTTGATGGTGCTGATCCACTCTTCGGGAGACAGCTTCACCTCGGCAACGCAAGCGTGTAGATGCCGTACTACGCTCGTCATAATTTCTTTGAACCGGGCATCTTCACATTGGCTGAAGCTGTCGAGAACTTCTTGGAGGTGGGCAGCGGTATTAAATTCGGCCATGGGGTATCCCCTGTTGTTATTGGCTGGTGACGGTTCTGATCGCGTGAACTCAGATTAGGGGCTATCAACCACATAGAAAAGTGATAAATTTACATAAAAACAATCGATGGCATCACTGATTGAGGCTCTAATGGAACTCCGGCACTTGCGGTATTTCTCTGCCTTAGCAGAGACGCTGAACTTCACCCGCGCAGCGGATCGAACCCACGTCACTCAGTCGACGCTTTCGCATCAGATCAAACAGTTGGAGGAAGAGTTGGGCGTTCGGCTGTTTGATCGTATCGGAAAGCGAGTAGTCATCACCGAGGCGGGAGACAACCTGCTGGCCCAAATCGCGCCGGCGCTGCGCCAGATTGACGTTGCAGTTAATTCACTCAGTACCCCTGCCGGTTCGATGGAGGGCAATATCCGAATTGGAGCGACCTACAGCTTCAACACTCGATTGGTACCCCAATGCATCGCCAGCTTTATTGCGCCTAACCCAGCCATCAGAGTCACAGCGGAAGAGCTCTCCCAGGCAAAGATTGTGGAACGACTAGAGTCAGGTGACTTGGATTTGGGGATCGCTTACAGGCCTCAAGGAACGAACGATCTATGGTTTGAGCCGCTGTACAACGAGGAAATGGTGCTGGTAGTGCGCAGTGATCATCCGCTCGCCAAACGCAAGCGAGTGCGCATGGTTGAGCTGCACAATGTGCGTATGGCGCTGCTCCCCAAAATGTTTAGTACGCGGCAACAATTGGACGAATGTTTCCGGGCCTGCGGTGCACAGCCTCTGGTAGTCGCGGAGATGAATACCATCATGCCAATGATTGAGTTGATCAGGCAGACAGATCTGGCAGGTATTGTTGGTGAGACGGCTATTGAGGTTGTCGAGGGTTTGAGTATCGTCGCGCTGGAAAATCCTACTCCGATTCGAACCCCCGGTCTCCTTTGGAAACGCGGGGGTACTGAAGACTTTGCTATTAAGCAATTTGCGGCTGTGGTGCGCCGCGCGACCGAAGCCGGCGTAGGGCGCGAACGATTTAAGCCTTAACCGGCTCCTTCAATTCTGCGCTTACTTTTACTTTGATCGGAGCAGTTTCAACGCCAGAGCTATGAAAAAGCCGACGATCAATCCCGCCACCGAAGATCTCACCAATATGCCCTTGTTCCTTCGAGTTGCTTCACGTACACCTTAAAGTCCCATCGACACGCTACTGATCAGGCTCAGTGTCCGGGCCGCGGGGGGCCTGTCGGTGTTCCCCTTGGCTACGTCCTTTTCCTCCACTATCTCCGCAGGGCCAGGCCCTTTGTTCGATGGCTTCTCAGGTACTACGGACGTATCCGACTTCTCAGCGACGTGGACAACAGGGTTACGGTTTTTGGCCTTTCCTGCTCCGCCCGATGCTTGCGCACCGGGCAACGTTGATATCTCCCAGTTTCTGTGCGAAGGACGTTCCCAACGTGCACAGGGTCTCCGACCGCGCAGGATCAGGGCATGACTGGCGTATATCGCCATGCCCCGTATTGCCTTCTGCTTCGGATAACAGCATCGGCATCCCGGATTCCTGATTACGCGGCTCAATGGCTGGCCCATCGGTTTCCCCTGTCAACGCTTCACCCTGCACCTCACGGTGCAACATGCATGACTCGGAGTCTGGTTGATTCGCCATTGCTGAATGCCGATGTTCATCCCCCCGACGCGTAGGTTTAGATGCTTCACCGGTCGCGGCATTGCTCTAGAGCTGGTTGAAAGTGAAGAATTTCTCTGCAAATGATCGCTGCCATCGATTGGATTGATCGCCAACTCATTCGGACATCCATAATGCGCTATACGATTAGCTCGTAAAAATAATGAGTGATAGCATCGATTGTTGAGATCGAAAAAGGTCATTTAACTTCTCTACCCCCCTGTAGCAGACTCGATACCAGCTCAGTTCAGAGAATCCTTGCTCTGCTCGCTGAAGCCCTTTGAATATAAAAATAAGAGGCTTGAGATATGACTCATCAGAATTTCGCACGTTCTCGTGTAGGTACTCCTCCTGTGCAAGGGGGATATCCTGGTCTCAATCCTCAGACCAAGCAGGTCGCGGAAGGCATCATCTTCCAGCAGGATGTCGCGATAAAACTGCGTGATGGAACGATAATTTATGCTGACCTCTACCGTCCGAGTGATGCCCGAGATGTGCCTTGCGTAATCGGTTGGGCGCCTTATGGTAAGCATCCTCATCTCAGTTTCGACGGCTGGCCGGGCGCGGAAGTGCCCCCAGGATCAGTGTCGGAATTTACCCCTTTCGAAGCTGCAGACCCCCTAGTCTGGTGTAAAGCCGGGTATGCCTTATTGTTTCCTGACGTGAGGGGAACTTGGGGTAGCGGTGGCGATGCTTCCTTTTTCAGTAAGGCCGAGGCTGAGGATGAGTATGACGTCATCGAATGGGCTGCAGAGCAATCTTGGTGTAGCGGTAAAGTCGGTCTGCTGGGTGTCTCTTACTTGGCCATCAGTCAATGGGGAGCTGCGGGGCTCCAACCACCACACCTCAGCGCTATCATCCCTTGGGAGGGGGTGACCGATGTCTACCGAGAGTTCTTTTTTCACGGAGGGATACCTAATACCCAGTTTGCCGAAGCATGGCAGCACTTGGTCAGCTATTCCCAAGGGTATGTGGAAGATATTGCAGCTGCGATGGCCGACCACCCTACATTCGATGATTACTGGCAAAATAAGCTACCAAATCTGGAAGCTATTCAGGTACCTGCATATATCGTAGCCAGCTGGACTGATCACGCGCTGCACACCCGGGGAACCTTGGAGGCGTTTAAGCGTATTGGCTCGAAAGATAAATTTCTAGAAATTCACGGGCGAAAAAAATGGCAGTATTACTACAAAGATGAAAGTGTTCGTAAGCAAATGGCGTTCCTTGATCACTATCTAAAAGGTCTCGACACTGAAGTTAAAGAATGGCCACCCGTTCAGCTAGAAGTAAGAGACAGCTTTTATGAAGGCGAAGTGCGGACGGAGAATGAATGGCCGCTTGCTCGTACCAGTTATGAAAAACTGTACTTGGATGGTTCAAACTCAACTTTAAAAGCTGATCCCGTATCAACGGTATCGAAGAGTGTCTACGTTTCTACCAATGTAGATCGGCTTTGCTTTGATTACACTTTTTCCAAGCAGACGGAATTGACAGGGCACTCCAAGCTTCGCATTTGGCTTTCCACAGATAAAGCTTCCGACGCTGATGTCTACGTGGGAATCCAGAAGCTGGACAAAGAAAGCAATTTTGTGAACTTTCCATTTTTTGCAACCTACGATGACGGTATCGCGGCTCTTGGCTGGTTGAGAGCTTCACATCGAGAACTCGATGAATCTCGCTCTACAGACTTTCAGCCGTTTCATTCGCACAGTCAGAAGCAACCATTGAGTCCTGGCGTTCCAGTTCAGCTTGATATTGAGATTTGGCCTGCGAGCACGCGGTTCGAAGAGGGGGAAACACTTCGGATCATCATCCAAGGCAGCGATATTCAAAAATATCGTCCTGGACTCTTTGCAGCGGGTCATTACGCTTCGAATAATCAGGGCAAACACACGGTTTACTCAGGTGGGGAATTTCAAAGTTACCTGCTTATCCCGGTAATAAAGTAAAAATTTCAGAAGAGACGCCCCCCCTTTTTCGCGGGCTACTACAAAAATAAAAATACGGTACCAGACAATGTTTAAAGCATCTTATGGTTTGGCAGCTTCGTGCGCGCTTTTTTTAGCTACTATGGCAAATGATGTAGATGCTACCGAAAATGGGCTAACTAACTATCCAGTTGGGGTGAATACCGCCTTGAACGGAATTCTGCCGACGCCAGGACAGACCTATTTCTACAACTACTTTCAATACTATCGAGCAGAAAGCTTTCGTGGGTCTGACGGTAAAAGCTCAATTCCGAAGTTTTCGGCGGAAGTAGTCGTTGACGCTCCTAGGGTAGTGCATACATGGAATCAGATGCTTGGCCCGTTCACCTTGGCGACCGGCGTGATAGTTCCTTTATTTCATGTGTCCACGACAGTTTTCGGGGAAAAGGACGTGGAAAACAATATTGGGGACGTGATTGTTCACCCATTGATGTTTGGTTATGTCAACGAGGTACACAATTTTTTCACGTTTTTAGCGCCTTTTGATATGGCACTTCCTACCGGAGAATATGACAAAAACAGGATTGCCAACACTGGCCAGAATCACTTGGCCTTTATGCCAAACTGGCAGGCCACTTGGTTTCCCAATCCAAAAATAGAAATTTCAACTGCCTTCACAGCTGAGGTTTACACAAAAAATCATGATACGAACTATCAGTCGGGAACAGTGCTTAGTGGAGAAGCACTGTTCGGGTACTCGTTCAATGATAAATGGCAACTTGGTATTCAGGGCTTTTACACAAAACAGGTCACTGATGATGAGCTAGAGGGCCATACCTACTTAGATGGCTTCAGGGGGCAGGCCGCTGCAATTGGCCCACAAATACGCTATACGATTTCCCCTGGGGTTGCGGTAATCGCTAAATACCAACATGAGTTTGACGTAGAAAATCGTTCTAAGGGCGATAAGTTTTGGGTGCAATTCGCGTTCCCATTTTGAAGAAGAAATATCCCTACTCTGACCGCTTCGTGCCGTGTCGGGTACCATTTGCAAAGCGGTGTTGCCACGCACATCACCGCTGTTGCGTCGAAGCTAACCATTTACAGCTCCTTCTGTAATGGGACGCATATCGAGCCGGCTTTTGCCGGTTTTTTTCGTAGTTCTGCCAGTTGCGCAGGCGGTGGCAGGGCCGCAGTGAACGCAGTGTGCTAGAGCTTGCTCTCTAATGATGATCTGATTCTGAGCAACTCGAACGGGAAAGCTGTTGCTTATATGGGCGAGATTTTACGTACCGCGAAGGCACTATGGTGATACGCGATTCAGCATCACGCACTGCCAGCATCCACCAAATGTTCAGCATTCAATGTCGAGCAAACAGCGCCTGCCTTTATCCTGACCTTGAAGACGCCTTGCTTGCTAGTTGAACCAAGGCGAGTCCTTGTAGCGCGAGGGACCGCAACTCAGGGGGAAGTTCCCGCCATTGCGGTTTTCGCTGCGGATCGACGCCGGTGGCGCTTTGGTCCCGCGAGTCGAGATTCCTCGGCGAGAAGTGATCGCATCACGTACGCGCGAAAATCAGGGGTACCTAGTCCGAAATAAGCTCAGTTTGTGAGCGCGCACATCTACCTGAGGAACTTGCACCGAGGGAGGCGCTGATTGTTGTCGGCTATCACCCCAAACATCATCTCCATCGCCGTCTGCTGACTACTGCTGGCGTGTCAGCTAGTTTTCGGCGGCGCTTTGCGTGGACGTCGAGGGCGCTCTGCAGTGCTTGTACTCCGGTTGGCCATACCCAGTTGTTCACCCAAGGTCTCCGCGCGGGCCTGCGCCGCAGCGGCCTGTTCGCGAACATTGGCCAACTCAGCTTCGGTGCGCAGCAAGCGCTGCAGCATGGCCTGGTGCTGTCCAGCCGCGTCGGCGCCCGCCTGGTGGTGCTGTTCTAATTGGTCGCGTAGAGCATTGGCTTGAGTTTGGGCGGTGGCGCGCTGTTCGCGGACCTCGGACAGGTCTCGCTGGCTGGTCAGCAATGTCTGCTGCATGGCCTGCAAGCGGTCATTCGCTTCCTTAAGCTGAGTGATCGCCGCTTTGCTTTCCTCGCGAGCCCGATCGATCTCGCGAAACGCACGATCTTCCACATCGCGAGTGTAGCGTTGCTGCTCAAACCGTGCCTGCTCAGCCTGCTTCTGGCTTACCTGTAGTTGCTGACGGACCTCGCCCAACTGCTGCCGCGCCTCGTCAAGCTGACCGAGCAACTCGTGCCGCTGCTGCCGCAGGTCCTCGATTTGTATCAAGCGCTGGGTCAACAGCTGCTCCAAATCGGAGAGTCGGGTCTCGGCGGTCTGTCGGGCGGCCAATGCTTCGGCCGTTTGCTGGCGAGCTTGCGCCTCCTCCAGGCGCACCCGCGCTTCCACTGCAGCCAGTTGCTCGCGCTCGACCACCAGGACTTGGCGCTGACTCTCCAAAGATTGCTCGACCACACCTTGGGCCAGCTTGATCGCCTGCTGCCAGATGGCGACAAAGGCTTGTGCCACTTCCGCCGGCAATCCCGGCAGACGGGCCTCACCGCGCAAACGCCCGACCAACGGGTCCCACCATTGATCGAGCAGGCTGCCGACGCGCGCCGGGCTGCCGCGGCCCAGTTCCAGACGGACACGCTCCACGGTCGGCCGTTCGCCGCGCGCCAACACCGCATCCGCGGCGGCAAACACCTCGTGTTCCGGTACCCCTACCGCCATGACCCACCTCTGGCTAGGTCTGATAATAGAATGTTATCCGCCGTTAATTCCGAAGACGGAAATTTCAGTCCGAGGGCCGTACTCAATAACACCGATCAGTTAGCGCTGGTCGACGCAACGCCCCTCGACCCGCATGTTCTGGCGCTCAACGCCCAGGAAGCCGCGGCCGCGTTCATCGCTGCGGGCACCGCGACGAACACGGTACGCAGCTACCGCGGCGCCCTCACCTACTGGTCGGCCTGGCTGCAGTTGCGGTATGGCCAGGCGCTGGGCGAAGCCCCGCTGCCGCCGGCGGTGGCGATTCAGTTCGTCCTTGATCATTTGGCCCGGCCGCTGAGCGACGGTACCTGGGCGCACCTGCTGCCGCCGGCGATCGACGCCGCTCTGGTCGCCGCCCGGGTCAAGGGCGGACTGGGGGCGCTGGCCTTCAACACCGTCAGTCACCGTCTTTCGGTGCTCGGAAAATGGCACCGGGTCAATGAGTGGGACAGCCCAACCGAGGCGTCGGCGCTGAAAACCCTGCTGCGCGAAGCGCGCAAGGCCCAGTCACGTCAAGGCGTGACGGTGCGTAAGAAGAGCGCGATGGTGCTTGAGCCGTTGCAGGCGCTGCTGGCCACCTGCGACGATGGCGTGCGCGGTATTCGCGATCGCGCCCTGCTCCTGCTGGCCTGGAGCGGTGGCGGGCGACGGCGTTCGGAAATGGTGGGCCTGCAAGTCGGCGATGTACGCCAACTGGATGCGGACACCTGGCTGTACGCCTTGGGCGCGACCAAGACCGACACCGGCGGTGTGCGTCGCGAGAAGCCGTTGCGCGGGCCGGCGGCACACGCCCTCACTGCCTGGCTGGCTGCCGCGCCAGCCGACAGTGGCCCGCTGTTTCGCCGCCTGCACAAGGGCGGCAAAGTCGCCACTGACGGTCTGTCGAGCGACCAGGTGGCGCGCATTGTCCAGCGCCGCGCTAAATTGGCCGGCCTCGAAGGCGACTGGGCGGCACACAGCTTGCGCTCGGGTTTTGTCACCGAAGCGGGACGTCAGGGGGTGCCATTAGGCGAAGTGATGGCCATGACCGAACACCGCAGCGTCACCACCGTCATGGGCTACTTTCAAGCGGGCTCGCTGCTCAATAGCCGCGCTACCTCACTACTGCCTTCACCCGAAGACCCGAAACGAAGCGAAAGTTCCTGAACAAGATTGAAATGGCGTAGAGGACGCCAAGGCGAAAGGGTCGAAGTACTGCATTAACAGTGTCAGGGGCCGACGATAGGTGCTGCATCGTGACGTGCTCTCCGCTCTATGCTCTTTCAACCCTACGCAATCACCACCGAGTCTTGCGGCCTCAATGGCAGCGAGTTCAACAGGCCGCATGGCCAGTGATATGAACTGCAGATGGCACGACAGCAACAGACTTACCCCCATCAGATGAACCAAACCATGCCTCTTCAGACGACAGACAAGCAGAGTAATGGTGGTAATGGAGTACGCGATACGACGTGAACGATGCCGGCTCGACGAACGCCACTAACCAGAGTGGTTTTCGTGGACGCTGAATTTGCTCCAGCAGGCAGGTATCCGGTATTGAGGAGGGACGATCAATCATACGAGCGATCGTCGCAATAGATTCCACAACCCAGTCACAGAATTGATGTGTGAGAAACCAAGCAGTGACGCTCAAGGGCACCGCATGCGCATCGGCACTCTTTGCAGAACCACAGAGCCACGTGTTTATCACGGACAACGAGACGCTGCGTCTCCCCCCTTCTCCCCTCACACACGGCTCACTGGAATGTCCACACCAATGTCTTAAGAGGAGGCAATAGGCTTCCTCGCGATGCCTTTGCAAGCCATCTAGAGTGTTCGCAGACAGATGTGCAATATGCCAGCGCTTACGCAGATGGCGTAAAATTGACTTCAAGCATTGCACCAGGTAACCGGCGACCTCAGGGCGGGAGTTTGCAGCATTAGTCGAATACCGTTTGCGGGGTGATCTGACCCGTGCCCCCCTAATCTGAATGTAACCGGAACAACTGCTCCAGTCCTTATCATTCCAATCATGTCCATACAGTGGCAAGTTCGCCATGGCACACCATTGATCGAAGTCACCACCACGGGAACCGCAAACAATGTAGCCGGGCCACTCCTCAACCGCACCGCCGTTTAAAGACTGCACCGTGGTCCGTTGTCCATTCGCCCACGCAATACGGTGAGCACGCGTTATCGTGTGCAGGTCGAAAAAAACAATGTTCCCACGTCGAACGCCCAGAGGTTCTCGGCAGTGAGCACAGCGAAATGGGTGACTCAACAGCGTGCTGCTCCAATTATACAACATGGATTTGCCGCAATAAGCACAACTGCTTCGCAGGGGGAGGGAATGGAATGGGCATCTGCTAAGTGCTTCAACTTGAAATATGGTGTAATGCCTGTGTGCACTGGCGCAGATTGAGCAGTACCGAAAATACGGGCAGCCGACAGGCGCTTTAAATCCAGGACGCAACGAGAAAAACATTTCATTGAGTTGAGATTGACTGACTCCTAACCAACGCATTGCCTGCTCAGCGTTGATTAAAGCCATATCCGCCAGGCCTTTCGAGCCGGAATAATAGGTCAGTATTCTGGATTTAAAACGATCCACCAGATCCCTTTTTGATAGCGTATTCGCGAGGGCAAATCGACACAAAACGGCATAAATGGACTCATACCGATCAATGGTCCCACCTGACGAATAATTCAGCTTAGCCAACTGAGGTGAGCGGTCGGTATTTATTAGCTGCTGAAGACTATTACCTTCCATAATCATGCCTCGACGGGCTGGAGAGCGTCGCTAAATAGAGTGAAAAATCTCCCTCGGCGAGCAAAAAACCAATAAGCTCTTTATCAATCGTAAAATCAGGCGCATCCCTAAAGCAGTACTCCTGAAATAAGGTCTCGACCAAGATGGTGAGATGCTTCATCGGAATCCAATGCTCTAAAAGTTTACCATTAGCATCAATAGCCTCGACAAACGCATTCCATATTATCTCAGTCGCCTCTTGCAGGCGAAAGCCGGCCAAATACGCTTGCGGAAAGAAAAACCGGGTAAACGGCCACGCCAAGTCAGACTCTATGATGGTGTCATACCCGCCTAAAACCACCTTAAGTTCTTCAGGATCTCTGACACCATGAAACTCAATGGCCTCTCTCATCAGGCGATCGGTCAGTATACCGTTCCCCCGGTCAATATAGTTTTGTCTGAATGCAACAAGGGTACTTTGACCGACCATTACAGAGATCAGCCGAACATTGTGTCGTTCTAGCTTATCATATATTTCACACAGCCAATTCAGCTGCAGGTCTGTCCATTTTTGCGGCTCATCTATAAATAACAGAAACAAACGTTTTGCGTTTCGTTCACCCATCAAAATCATTCGGTCCACTGCACGCCTTTTGCATTCACCGGAGGAGCCATTGGTACTGACTCCGAGTTCCTTGCATAGATCTGCAAAAAAATCGCGCTCCGAAATATATAATTTTGTTTCACCTTCTAAAGTAGCTGTGAATAGACCCTTATATTTAGCTTGTGCTACCTTCTGTAGATATCGGATGGCCGATGATTTACCTATACGCCAGTGCCCCCACATGACAAAACCGCCCGAGCGTCGACGCAGTGTCTTATCTAGGTATTCCCACACTAGGGAGATTGAATCGGTAGGCACGAGGTAATTTTGCGAGCACAACGGGTGTTCTTCAATTGCTTTAGGTCTGATGATAGAAGTGTCCAGAGCTGTCATTTTTTATCCCCCGTCAGTATATACCCTAGGGTTAAGCGCTCAATTGGCTTAGTGACGGGTTTAGGCGGCCGCTCGGTTTTTGACGGTAACGTAGCAGCCCCTAGATGCTTAAGGTTATACGTTGCTGTTTCGCGTTCTTTCCACCCCTCCGACAACTGCAGCGAGTGCAATAAGTCGGGTATGGAATCACCCTCCCGGTACGCAATCTGGCCGCTTTTAAGACTGCGCTGAAGTCTAAGTCGCAACTTCTCACTATGAGGAGAACTCCAAAGGCTTGGGGGAAAAACCTCCCCCAAATAACCCCCCTTCAAATCATAAACACGCAGATAAGAAATGTTCATCGGGTCCCATTCGACCATCACTTCGCCACCTACAGAAAAGCTCAGAACAGGCAAATTTCTGTATCTGGCCCCTTTGAAATTTATAAATGCGCTTTGCGGTCCATCTTGGTGAACAGGGACTATGGCGGTCCGACAGATAAACTTACGAATGTCACGATTTTCAGGACGCAACCTGGGGAAGATGAGCTCCCGCTCTGCAACCGAACGTAAAAAAAGCTGGAGGGGACTGTGAGGAGTTATCCCTGTGTGCGGTCGGCCATTGTAGTCAGATATCACCACATCCAATGCATGATGCAATTCCTCAACGGTCAATAGAAGCGATAAATCGCCTCCTTTTGGCGCCAAACGCTTGATAATTTCATCCTTAGGGCGCGCCCCCGTTGTGCCTATTACCCGATGAGAGAAATTATCCACCAAATAACGGAAAAAAGTTTCTACAATCGCTCGTTCGTTGGGTCGGTGAGGCGGTCCAAAGTCATCAATACAGCCTACAACATCACGCAGTTTAGCCTCGACATCCTTAGCCTTATGGGACATGGCATTATCGAGTTTGTACACTAACCCGCAACACCAGAACACTTCCGGACTTTTGTCACTTGGAAATCCACCCTCCGCTCTATACTTGAGTCCTGGAATAACAGCGGGAGGTCTTTTATGAGGCGCTAACGAGTTATAGATGGCGGTGAGCACATCCGTCTGATCATAGTTCTTACCCAACGCCAAACTATAACCAAGCACGCATCGGGTAAACACATCGATCACTAGAATGACCCACAGCGTGAGAATTTCCGTCACGCAAGTTAACCCGTAAGTGTCAACTTCTCGTACCGTCAGACGTATATCCAGACTATGGCCATCCAGCTCCACTTCTTGAAGCGGTTCAATAGGAGGAAGGATGGCAAGATCTTCGGCGCTCCGAGTTTGCGCGCGCTTTTCTTGCGCGATTTCTCTCGCTTTATTGTGCAAATGTCTGGCGAAACTTCGTAGCGCTTTATCCTCTCGTGTAAAAGGATACCGGGGAGCGAAAATCCCGAGCTCTTTGCATTTCGTCAAGAACCCGTTATGAAAATCCACCAGCCGTCTGGTTCCACCTTCCTTACGAGATCTATACAGACTGGCATAGCGCCGCATCAAACTGTCAAGTTCGGGATGACGTTTCAGTAACTCTGAAAATACACCAGCCTCACCGAACGCTTGCTGTTGATCTCCTTCACCCGTCAAATCCATGTGGCGCTCATTGGGCTTGACTCGAAACTGCGAAATAGCAGCTCGATAACCTATATACTCCCCCACTTTATCAGGCTGAAGTGCTTTTTCGATCATCAGATATAAGGAAGACTTTGCCACACCGTATCTATTTTGAATTTCCTCACAGCTCGCCCCCTGAAGAAAGAATGCCTTCAATGCGGATATTCGATTTTGAACCTTCCCCCTGAGTTCCTCAGGCAATACTCGCAAGTCAGGCGTCTGCCAATCTTCAAATTTTACACCCTGCAGCAATAGCCTAGATTTGGAAAATCGCTGTTTTTGGTCGTTCATTAAACGTCTCCTTTCGAAGAACATACAACTAGCGTATTGCTAGCGATCCATCGTTCGTGCAGAGAGGGCAGTTGAAATTTTCCAACTCTGACCATTTCCAGCGCGAACGCCAGCCCCCTGCCATCGCTGAATCCGTCAAGCTGATCAAAACTGTCAAGCGCACATGAAGAGCAATGGCTGAGACTGAAAACAAACCTTTTGACATTCTCAGCAGTAATTTCATCCTTCCATCGCGTAATAAATGACAAAATTTTAAAACGGTTCCACACTTCAAACTTGGCGTTATTTATCACTTCTTGTCCTAGGCGTTTGCTGGCAACGCCCACTGCCTGGCAGCATTGCTCGAATGCTTTCTCCACCGTCTCGAGCCCCGACTCGGCGATATACACCAAAGTTTCGGAGTTAAGATAGACAAGTTTAAATGCGACAAACAGACGTCCATCCGTCGTTTTGAAAACCTTATTGACGGGAGTAAAACTTAAGAGATGCCCGTCAAATTCTAAACGAGCCCACTCTATCACTTGTGTCCGGTAATAAAAATCAAATGGACTTCGGTTCTTCATGCTGTAAACCCGGAACAGATGGGCCCCCTTGGGCCGCGAAATATTTTGGAATGGCGCTTCGCCGAACAAGCCGGAATTTTCATCTTGCATAGCAGTGCCCTCCACAGGCGAAGGAAAGTTCATGACATAACAAATTTTTATTTACCCGACAGCTACAGATTGACCGCGGAAGTGACCACAAAGCGACTCCGGGACTATTTAAAGATGATTGACGAGTACATTGGGCGCGGCGCCTCCCTATCAACGTGTCAGCCCGGAAGTCAAACTCGTACATCAACCGAACAAATATGGCTATGCCGCTATTATTCAGGCTGGATAACCAAGGGCGAGAGCGCAGATCGGGAGACAAGGAGCAGCAAGCGAAACCGCATTCGCCAACAACCCCTAAGAAAGGCAATAGATAAAAAAAAGACATACCTTACCTCCAAGAAATTAATTCTTCGGAAAGTAAGGGCTGCCTTTATCCTCTTAGGTACTCTGGGGGCATCCTCACAACAGCAGAGATCAAGCTATCAAGCCACTCGCCGACTTGATAATAGTTTTTCTCTGTTAAAAACTCCAAACCAAAAGACGAGCACTATTAAAGAAAACTTCGACCCATGAGAAAGTTCAAATTAATGATCTAAAAATCAATAACTTACGTGACAAGCAGAAATCCATCTCCTTCTAAACAGTCCGCGATTAAAAGTCCATACTTTTTGTCTCCACGATAAAATATCCATCTAGTCTGTCGCTAGGCTGCAACCACCATGGACTTTTCAACAGCAAAAAAACAAGAAACTCTAAATCCTTATGACTTTACATCACCTTTTTTCCCTTTTTTCATATCAATTACTCTCTGTATTTTTTGCAAAGTTCAAAGTAGAAAGTCCAGCATCTTTGTCGGTGCGGGGTCGACCTCAATCTGCTCAAAGTCTTCGAAGCCCTGCATGAAGAATCCAGCGCCAGCCGTGCCGCGCTACGTCTGGGCGTGACGCAATCGGCGGTCAGCGCGGCGTTGCGCCGATTGCGTGAGGTGTATGGCGATCAATTATTCGTGCGCACTGGCCGAGGTCTTGCGCCGACGCTCCAGGCCAACCAGTTGAAACCGGTGATCAGCGATGCCCTGAATAAATGCCGACAGAGTTTGGCGATGGTCGATCCGGCCGCCCACCAGTACGAAGGACGCTCGGTCACGGTCGGCTTGTCGGATGATTTCGAAATCGCCTATGGGCGACGATTGATCGAAGAGATCGCTGATCGCGCGCCGAAACTGCGACTGATCTTTCGCCAAACCCACAGCCAGATCGTCGCCCGGGCCTTGATGGAGCGCAGCATCGATCTGGCGATCACGGCAGGCGGGTTTGCCGAGCGTTTGCTCAGTCGTCAGGTACTGGGTGAGGGAGATTATTTGTGTTTGGTGGATCCCCGCAGTCTGACCGAAGGACAGCAGACTCTCAGCCTTGAGGCGTTCGTCGCACGCGAGCACATTCTGGTGTCATCGGGCGGTTTTATCGGGATTACCGATGAAGGCCTGGCGGCGTTGGGGCTGAGTCGGCGGGTATGCGCGTCGACCACGCACTTTGCCGCGTTGCCGTATCTGCTCAAGGGCAGTCAGGCGGTGGCGACCATCCCGGCTCATGCGGCTCGAAGTATCGCCGCGCTCAGTGGACTGGCGCTGCTGCCCTGCCCTTTGGCGCTGCCACGCTATCCGATCGAGCTGGGCTGGCGCACCAGTACGCAGCTCGATCCGGTGGTGCTGAAAGTGCGCGAGGCGATTATCGCGACCTTTTCCCACTCTACGGGGGGATAGGGTCGAATTTATTTAGCGGCCATCAGCCGATTGACTTCACTGCGCACCATGTTCGCGAATTCCGGGGGTGACATGCCGTCGAGTTCGGAGCGGACCCATTCGGCCCATTTGCCTTTGCGCTTGGCACGCTCACCGAACAACCGTGCAGCCTCGCCCTTGGCTTTGCCCAGGTTGTTTTGCCAGAGTTCGAACAGACGGGATTTTTCATCTTCAAGCGCCGCGCGCTCGGCAAGGGGTTTGTCGGCCAGATTGAAGCTCATGGGAATTTCCTGCTGCGTAAAATAGGCGACATCTTACACTGTAGGAAGAAATGTCCTGCCCTGGATTTTCCTCAGGGTGTCGTCGCCAGGCAAATGGCTGCAACTTTTGTCATGGCGCCAGACTCCATTGTTCACTGCCCATTCACCTGCAAGGAGTACTTCAATGGCCCGTAAAATCATCGATCAAGTCGCCGACGATCAAATCAAGGATCAGGTCTTCAGCGAACTTCAGGCCCTGATCGAAGAGTCGGAAAAACTGCTGAAGAGCAGTGCTTCACTGGTCGGTGAAGAGGCGGACACCCTTCGCGGGCAAATCGCCCTGAAACTCCAGCAAGCCCGGGGTTCAGTCTCCGGTATGCGTGATCGGACCAGGCCCGCGGTCGACGCTACCGAAATTTACATCGGTGGTCATCCTTGGCAAACCGTGGCTATATCCGCGGGATTCGGTTTGGTGGTGGGGCTGTTGTTGGGTCGGCGTTAAAAATGCCGGTCAGTTAAGCTGCGGAACCTGTGGGAGCGTGGCTTGCCCGCGATAGCGATCTATAGGTATCTACGGATCTTCCTGAGTTTGATAGTGGTGTACATATCCGTTTCTGCGGTAACGGCCACCTAGGGTTCCGCCCTGACGGCGGGTCACTTTCGAAAAGCCTGCGCGGCCCGGCGGAAAGTAACCAAAGCGCTCTTGCCCCTGTCGTTCGGTGCCTCGCTAAGGCTCGGCATGCCCTCGCTCCGGTCCTGCTCCGTGGGCCGCCGCGATCGGCCATCCCTGGCCGTGCGCGGCTAACCCGGCATCCATGCCGGGTTGCCCACTGCGCAGAACCTCCACTCGGCCTCTCGAGGGGACGGTGCATCGAGATCAACAGCTGCAGGCGAGCTAACGCTCGGCCTGTTGAGTGGTGAAAAGCAGAGTGGATGGGCGCTAATTCTGGATGTGCGCTGATTTTTTTGTGGCTTGTCGGGTCGCCGCATCGCTGCGATGGCGGCCTGTCAGCCGACCCATCTTCCCCGGATGCACCCGGTCCAACTGTGGGAGCGGGCTTGCTCGCGAAGCTGTTGATCTTGCCGTTGCCGTTGCCGTTGCTTTGGCTTTTGATCCTGATCTGCTTGCCCCTTTTCCCAGAGGCCGAACGCAGGCGTTGCGCAGGGGGCACCGCGGCAAGGATGCCGCGGTAGCCGCGCACGGCCATGGATGGCCGATCGCGGCGGGCCCCCGGAGCAATGCCGGAGTGAGGGCATGCCGAGCCTAAGCGAGGCACCGAATGGCGGGGCAAGAGCCCTTGGTTACTTGGGGCTTTTCCAAGTGACTCGCTGTAAAAGCGAAACCGCCAGCGGCCGTTACCGCAAAAACGGATATGTACTCAAAAACACCAAGCACCAAGCACCAAGCACCAAGCACCAGATATACCGCTTTCGCGAGCAAGCTCGCTCCTACAGTGGATTGCATTTGAGGCTAAATTCCGGCCAGTTCCCGCAGATCTGCCAACGTTTGAGGGTCGAGTGCAATGCCGTCGATCTTGGCTTTGGCACGCTGCTGATGACGCCGATCACCCGGTAACCGCTTGAGCCCCACACCATGCATCTGCCGGACCAGTTCCTGACTGCGCTCGGCAAAATTCTGCCCCGCCGATTTGCTCGGATCGATCACGATCAGCAGTTGACCGGTCCAGGGTGTTTTCGCCCCCGGATGGTTCGACCAGTCGAACTCGAAAGAAAAATTGCCCCCCGTCAACGCCGCCGCCAGCAGCTCCACCATCATCGACAGAGCCGAGCCCTTGTGCCCGCCAAACGGCAGCAAGGCGCCACCTTCAAGGATCGCTTTCGGATCCTGGGTCGGCTGGCCGAGGCTGTCCACGCCCATGCCCGCCGGCAAACGCTCGCCTTTACGGGCAGCGATCTGTACATCGCCATGGGCGATGGCGCTGGTCGCAAGATCGAAGACGATCGGATCACCGTTGGCCCGAGGGGCGGCGAAGGCAATCGGGTTGGTCCCGAACAGCGGACGATCGGCACCGTGCGGCACCACGCAGGTCATGCTGTTGACCACACTAAGGGCCACCAGACCTTCGTCGGCAAACGGCTCGACGTCCGGCCACAAGGCGGCGAAATGGTGGGAGTTACGAATGGCCAGCACCGCAATGCCTGCGCTACGGGCTTTTTCGACCAACAATGGCCGTGCCGCCGCCAGGGCTTGTTGCGCGAAACCGTTGCCCGCATCAACCCGGACAAACCCCGAGGCCACGTCCTCGACCACCGGCACTGCCTGACCATTGACCCAGCCACTCTGCAGCGTCGACACATAACCGGGAATGCGAAAAACACCGTGACTGTGGGCACCGTCGCGCTCGGCGCCGGCGCAGTTGAGGGCCAGGGTTCTGGCGACAGCGGCTGAGGTGCCGTGGCGCAGGAAGATCTGCTCGAGCAACGCCGTCAGCGCTTCGAAGGACAGGTTTTGCGAAACCGCAGTAGACACATGATCGTGTGGCGCAGACATCTGAAGCTCCAGAGTAATTATTGGAGGGGGCAACAGCGTACGAAAACCAGCCGATTAACAACGCACGACGAGCGAGCTGTCAACTTTTCGGTTGATCACCTGCAGGCCGTACCCGCATGGCCTCCACTTTCCTCTCGAGTTCGCACGATCAACCGGCAGGCTGTGCGGTAACTATTTACCACCTTCCACACTTCAATGACTTTTAGTCTCGAGGCTCAATCCACTGGCGAACTTCAATCGCGCCCTGAACGAGACTCGACGATGTCTACACCTGTTACTCCGCTGTTTTTCCCCCAGGCCCTGAAATCTCCCGGTCATTGGAGGAAACTTGGCCAAACCCACGGGCTGACGCAAAAGGACTTCGAATGGTTCAGCCACCTGCAGCTGGTCAACCACACGCTACGCGGTAAAGAAAAGCCGCCCATGCTCGCCGAAAAAATCCTGCTCAAAACCAACGATCTGGAACCCGTGCCCCTGGCCGGCAGCTTCGTGCTGAGTGCCACACCGGATGACAACGGCGTGATTCTCTACACCCCATACGCCGGCATAAAGAAGTTCGACAGCCGCTCAACCTTGACCGAACAGCTGAACCGCCAGTTGAACAGTGCAACCGAGGACGACGACCTGCTGGCTTTCATGTCGTTATCTCAACGCAGAACGCTGGCAGATGCCGCCACTATCGAGGTGACCTTTCAAACCATCGAAGGCGAGGTGTTCGAAGACCAGAGCAGCATCATCACTGCACATCAGCACATGAACGATCAGGCCATGCTCGAAGAATTGAAAGCGTTGCCGACGCTGACTTCGCTGCTCGACGCAGTGCTCAATGAACTGTTGAAGTCAGCCTTCCCCGGCCTGGATCAGCGCCAGACCCAGGTCACTTTCTATTCCACGGCAACGGCCGACGAACACGATAAGGAAAGCACTCCGGCGCGGCGCTGGATCAACGCCATGTCCTTGAGTGATGCGGTGCTGCTGCACTACCGCAATCAACGCTGGCCGTTAGGGCAATCACATGAATTTTCCCACCCGAGAAAGCACCCGGCGAGCACTGACCAGCGCCACTGGGATACCGCTGTCGCCACGGCTTCCAAAAAACTGATCAGCCTGCTTTCCGGACAACTGCAAGACTATTGGAGTGCCGGGAGTGCCGATGGCGCATCACGTCGCGATTTTTTCAGCAAGGCCATTACTGAAAAGGCGCGAGCGGAGTTCCTGCTCAAGCGCGAAGCCGAAATTATCACGCCTGAACAAAGCCAGGACTTGCATTCGCTGATCGAGCCGACCAGCAGAACGTACGAGACACTGACCGTCGAAACCGTGCGTCTATGGGAATACAAGGCCAACTATGTGGAGCTGGCAGGCTCGCTGATGATCAGTGCCAGCAAGGCGTTTCTCTACACCCCCGCTCAGGGGCTGCAGGTGCTGAATGACTATCAGGACCTCAAAAACACCTTACTGAGCAAATTCAGCGCGGTCGGTCACGAGGATGAGCTCTACGGCCTCCTGAGCCTGGAGGAACGTCAGCGCTTCATCGGTTTTGATCAGCCGAATGTCTCTGGGGAAGTGATTTCCGGTTCGATCTTCAAAAAGCTGTTCGAGGCAATCATCAGCAAACAACAGCAGAACATCGAGTACGCCCTGCAGGTTTTCCGTCACAGCGACGGCATCGTGGACATCAACGCCTTGTTCGACAAGGCGCTGGACATCCGCACGATGATCAGCGAGCAACTGCTGACGCTGGATACCCAGGGACGCTGGAGTACGCGACCGGTATTGTCGGGCGATCAACAGCCCTCGATGGTGCTGGCAGACAGGGCCGCGGCGTTCGTGAAAACCTTCAGCGATATCGAAACACTGATCAGTGCAGACTTTGCCGCTCAACCCGTCACCTCGCTGGGACTGCAGCAAGACCATCTTGAGACCATGACATCCCGGCTGACTCATGCCTTTTCCATAGGCATATGCGGCGAAGCCAGCCTTCGGGTATTGGGCGCCACTTGGGACAACGCTGATCGGGTCATCGTCGATACGGTGCTCAATCCGGATCACTCGGATCGTAAAAGCCGTCTGTCACTCAAGGGGTTCCGGCCTGACGCCTATTCATTGAGCCTTGAGCGCGTCGGCCAAACGAATCTCTTGCCCCTGGCCAATTGTTTGCTGTTGACCGAGCGTGGCGGGCTCGACCCTCAGCATTCGGGCCGAACAGTTCTATGGACACCCGCGCAGGGCCTGGAAGTCTTTGACACCGTCAGTCATGCAAAGCAGGAACTGGAGCGACGCCTGCTTGATCCGCACAAATGTCTGACGCTATTGGAAAACCTCTCCCCGGTCCAACGCACCTTCCACCAGCGCTATTCACTCGGCGCGTTGCGACTGATTGAAGGTCATGTCTTGCAGCGATTATCACAATCATCCATTGACCACTTCCTGGGACGCTGCGAACACCTGCGCGCACTGAAGCTGGACGATGCAAAACAGACCAAAGCCCTTCAAACCCTGACCAAAACGGTGATCGACACCAATTTGCACAGAGCCACCTCCATCGCGCAGGCGATTACCCGACAGCAGACCTTGCCCGCATGGTTTGCAATGGCGCCCGTTGAGGAACAGCAGTTGCACATCGAATTGCTGGAGCAATATCGCAACAGCGTCGACGATGACAAAGACTACCTGCACGGCATAAAAACACTGAGGTCCTATGTGCATGACACCTTGGTGTCATTGCTCGGTAGCCGCTTCTCCGGGACATCGCCAGATCCCGATGACATCGAAATCATCCCCAACCTGACCTTGGCCGGCCCCGCTCGATCCCTGACCGAGTTTGCCTTGAACCATATCAACATCGCCCAAGGCACAGGGTTCAAGATCGCTTCGAAAACCACTCAAGCACTTCCGCAAGGCCTGGACCAGTCCGCTGTCAGGCAACTCCTGCTGTCACTGAACATTCAGCAAACCTATGCAAGACAGGTCATAGACAGCTTGTCGAACAAAAGCGCCGATGCCTACATTCGAAGGCTGCGCTTCATTCGGCAATTGCCCTGGCAATTGATGCAACACGCCCATGCACAAAAACTGCAGCAACGTCTTTCCGACAGTGGCTTCGACCTGATTCGACAGGTGATAGACATGCCGGACGCTATCGCCCGAGCTACTGTCAACGGCGCCCACGCCATTGTTCGCCCTCTGGAGCTGATCAAGACTATCGGCGCTGCAGCCGTCAGGACACTGGGCCTGTACCTGATCGGTCCCGGCGCCGGTCAGAAAGGTCCGCAAATTCTGTATGCGCCCTACCATGCAGGCTCGCCATTCACCGAGTTCGACAATGAGCCAAGTGTTGTCTCGGCGCTCAATACGCCGGGACCGTTACAGGAGCTGCTGATATGTCGCCTTCCAGCCAGTGCGCAATCCGGGTTTCGCAATCTGTTGAAATCCACCGTCGGACAAGCGAGCGAGATCACCCTCGCCTCTAACCCCATCGACGGCAACTTGCTGACCCGGTTGTTCAGCGACAACAAAAGCCTGCTGTGGCAAATGCTCGGAGCTCAGTCCGAAGTCAACGGCCAGTCAGACTGGGAGGCAGCCAAGCACCTGTTCAGCTCCGGCATCCACAGGCTCGCGGGGCTGTTACCCGGCAAACTCGCTTATGGGCTGTTTCTGTGGCAAGCCTACAAAGACTTCAAGGTCTCGGCCGAAGCACTGCAGGACCACCACTGGAAACAGGCATTGCTCGATTTTATTGCCGGTGCGGTGCAGATGGTGTCACTGGGCAGGCTGTCGCTGGAAGAGTCGTTCGGCACTGCGCAGGCTACGACCGACACCGGTGCCGAATCGACGACCATTCCTGTGGCCGCGCCGCACTGGTCGCAAGTGAAGTCCACTGCACCGATGCGCACGTCACTGCAGTCTTTCGAAACCAATGCCGTCGAACTGAAGGATCTGAAGAAGAGCAGCGCGAATGGCACTTACCTGGAAACGACCAGCAGACAAACCTATGCCCCCATCGCGGGCAAGGTGTACCGCGTGACCAAACCCGGGGCAATCTGGCGAATGATCAAAGACAAGGAAGAAGGGCCTGCGCTTCTGACTACGCCTGACAAGCAACTGGTGCTCGATCCGGATATCCATACTGTCCACTATGGAAAGGCCCTGTCGAAAATGCGCAATCAATATGTGACCGCTAAATATGCCAGGGAGGTTCTCAATATCGAAGCACGGGGAATGAAAGACATTCGGGCAAAACATCCGGAAAAAGCCCGCATGATCGTGCAAGCAATAGACCTGGCTCGCTATTACGCTTTTAACAGTCTGCATAACCTGGCACAGCTTAGACAGCAAAATCCGGGAACGCGGCTGGACACTTTTCTCAGAACCTTTTTTGATGCTGACCAAATCGACGCCAGCCTCCTGGACAAAATCAAAAAAGTCATCGTTCCCATTTGCACAGCGCTGGTGGACCCCAACGTGGATTTCATGAATACCGAACGTTTCGTGGTCGGATCAAACAAATACGAAATCGGCAACACGATTGCCTTTGTTATAGATAACGACGCACAGAATCGTGTGCATTTCACGGAGCGGTTCTTTGACCAGCAACTCGATTGGTACCAATCCTGTCTGACGGAGCCTTTCGATGTCGGCGACCATGCCCGGGCCGCTACCCTGATCCATGAGTTCTCCCACTTATTTTCAAAGACCGTGGATATTGCACAGGTTGAGGCAAGGCGTCCGTTCGCCGACCTCATTGCCACCGTCACCCGTTATGGTGCGACAGTCAAACAAACGCAGCAGGATTTCCAGCGACAAGCACTGTCCCTGGACACCCCATGGGAAGAACTGTTTGCGCGCTGGAACAGCACATTGAAGTCATGGATCGATCTGGACTCGATTACAGGGTTGGAGCATGTGGGCAAGGACATCCTCAAAACGACGGGCTGCACAACAATGGATGAAGCTCGCAACATCTTCCTGAATCCAAGTAATGTGCACCAGCGAACCGACATCATTTTGCGCAACGCTGACTCGATCGCTTACTTGATAAGCGAAATGGGTCGACAACTGGATCCGGTGCTGAGCGATGACTTGATCTGAACCTCACGATAAAAGCATGCGCGGATCATCCGACCTGCACATGCTTTGCTCGTGCGGAGGTCTTGACCCTTTTTTCACTCGATTTATGGATACTGCCTGGCGATGCCCGGTTTTCAGGGCGTCCGGGTGAAAAATAAGCCGTACTTTGATGGGCAATTGCCATGACGGTTGTTCTCGCAGGCTTCCTCTCAAGGTTAGAATGCCGGAAATCAGGATGAGTCAATGACCGACCACTCTCTCTCGCAAGCCCAATACGACGCCATCACCGATGCCGCTGCGCACTGGTGCATGCGTCTGCACGCCATCGACTGCACGGCCGAAGAACGCCTGGCGTTCGAGCAATGGCGTAATGCTCATCCGCTGCATGCCCTCGAGTACGAAGCCATGCTGGAGATCTGGGATGTGGCCGGGGATTTACCTCGTCCCGAATCCGCCGTGTCGGCTGCTCGCGTCAAACCGACAACACCCTGGCGCACCTTCGGCATTGCCGCCACCGTCTGCGCCCTTGCGCTGCCGCTGGCGGCCTATACCGGATGGAACCTGGGTTGGCTGCCCAATACTTACCAGCATTTCGAAGCGACCGATAATGTTCGTCAGGTTACGCTGAGCGACGGCAGCCAGGTGGAGCTGAACCTGGGCAGTGAACTGACGTTCAGCAATTACAAGGATCAGCGTCGGGTCACGCTGAAAAAAGGCGAAGCCTTCTTCAGCGTCAGTCATGACCAGCAACATCCGTTCATCGTCAGGGCAGCCGATGGCAGCATTCGCGTGACGGGTACCCAATTCAATGTCTGGATGTATGAAGACCAGGTACGCGTGAACCTGATCGAGGGCTCTGTGCTGGTGACCAGCAACGGTACCCTGCCCGGCGAGGGTTCACGTCTCGAACCTGCCATGCAGGCACGTTACCGGCACGGCGATTTCACGCCACAAATCAGCCAGACCTCTGCCAATGACCATTCGCTGGCCTGGCGCAGCGGCAAACTGGTGCTCGATGATCTGGCGCTGACCGATGCCCTGCCCTTGATCAATCGTTATTTGAACAAACCAGTGATGATCGCGGACCACAGCACCGGCTCGGTTCGCCTCGGCGGTATCTACAACATCAAAGAACTCAATAACCTGGTGGCTTCGTTGCCCAAGGTGCTGCCGGTCTACCTGACCCGCAACAAGGACGGCAATCCGGTCCTCAATTCGATCCCGCAACAAGCCCCAAAAAGCTGAAGGCCGCCACCCTTGCGGGGTGCGGCCTTCATTTTTCATTCAAGCGCGATCGTGACTACTGCGCGGCGATCTTCGTTGCTTTTTCATCCTGTTCTCGAATCGTCTGAGCCTGGTATTGCGGATCGGCCATGATCTGCTGCTCGGTGAACGGCAACACACTCAACTGCTTCTTCGAAAAGGCCAGTGTCTGATCCCGAGAGTACTTCGACGCCGGATCACTGGACAATGAGAATGCCAGTAAGCCCTGAGCTTGCGGCCCCTTGTCATCGAACGTCACCACCTGCAAATAGCTGGTGCCACTGACGACTTCGCGTTTGCCGTCGGTGCTCGGCACGCTTTGGATCGCGTTATACACACCCAGCGTGCCCGGCCCGCCGTGAATTGGCGTTTGCTGCCCGCCACTGCTGACCACCTGGATATCGCCCCAGCGGCTATCGGCTTTCAGGCCAAGGGTTTTTACCTGTTCGACCGAAGCCAGCATCGTCGCGCGAATTGCTTTGGCGACGTCTGGCCGTTCAATTGCCAGGCCACGCGGTGTGTGTTGCGGATCCTGCGGATCGAACGCTACACGCCAGATGTCAGGCATTTTCTGCAACGGCATCATGACATTCTGAAAATGTACAAACCCCAGCCCGCTGTCCAGATTCACCCGGCGATCCCACGCTTTGAGGCTGGCACACAGCGGCGCAAGTCTCGGCGCATCGGCGCCGAGGTCCGCGGCACAGAATTGCAGCAGGTCCGGCATCACCAGGGCCGCTTGATACACCTGATCATCCATCACCATCTGCTGCAGATCCGCCGCAGTGACAGTACCGGCCTTGTTCAAGGTGCCCAGACGCTCCAGCGCAAAGCGCGAACGCAGCCCCAATGGCTGGTTGTCCTGACTGATCAACGGCGAGAAACCGGTGAGCGGTTGTGCCGGGTTGGCCATCCAGGCCGAATCATTGGAATGCTGCACAAAGTCTTTGCGCAGCAGTTGCGGCAATTTGTCTGCCGCATAGATACCTTTTTGCGCAGCATGCGGGTCGATGTCCCAGGCGCAGGCGCTATTGGAACCGTCGAGCAGGATCATCTGTAATCCGGCCCGCGGATCGCTGCACTTGGCCAGTTTGTCGGCACTGACGTTCGGCACCGCCGACAGGTTCATGTAAAGCGTCTGCCCCTGATCGTCCACCGCCAGGGTATTGACCCACGGAACCCCCTGGATCTTGTGCACCGATGCTTGCAAATCCTTGAGGCTGGCGGCACGGTTCATCGCATACCACTGCTGCAAGACCCGGTCGTTATCCAGATTGGCATCGCGCAGGCTGTAGGCGAACTGGTTGTTCCAGTCCAGTTTTCCGGGCCATTGCACAATCGGGCCGAATTGCGAGCTATAGACCACATGGGAAATCTGCCGGGTCTGGCCATCGGGTTGCTTCACGTTTACCGCCAGTGTCTGCTTTTTCATCGGCAAGGACTTGCCATCCAGCAGGTAACGGGTCGGATCCTTGGGATCGAGTTGCAGGCGATACAGCGTGAAGTGCTTGGACGAATCCACCGTGTGGGTCCATGCCAGGTGCTGGTTGAAACCAATATTGATCATGGGCAGGCCAGGCAATGCGGCGCCCATCACATCCAGTTTGCCGGGAATGGTCAGGTGCATCTGATAGAAGCGCATCCCACCGACCCAGGGAAAGTGCGGATTGGCCAGCAACATCCCGCGACCGTTGAACGAACGCTCGCTGCCAACCGCCACGGCGTTGCTGCCGCGATCCAGAGCGAAGCGTTGCATGCGCGAAGCCGCCAGCTGGAACGACGCCGGTTCGCCCGCCACATGGGCGACGGTTTTCGGCGGGGTAGCGCCGGCCAATGCTTCGGCAAACTGTCCTACGCCGCCTTCGACCAGCAGACGACGGGTCAGCTTGACCAAATCTTGCACGGTAATCGCGCGCACCCATTCTCCCTGGCATTGCTGCGGCAAACCCTGCGCTCGACGCTCTGTCAGCGAACGGTTGTAACCCGCCACATAACCTTCGATGAGCTCGCGAACTTCAGGCGTTTGCGCCTGCCAGAACGCGGCGACAGCCTGGGGGGTGTTCAGCCAGTTGAAAAACACATCGCTGGCCAGGTTCCCGCGCTCTTCGACGGTAAACTGGTCCGGGCCGAAATACCGGGAGCGCTCGCCATTGACGGTGACGATCTCATTGGCCAGCAAGCACAGATTGTCCTGAGCGTAGGCATAGCCAATGCCATAGCCGAGCCCGCGCTCGTTGTCGGCACGAATATGCGGCACGCCGAAACTGGTTCGACGAATGTCGGCCGTCGCCTGCTCTGGCTGGCTGCGCGCGTTTGCCGCAAGACTCAGCCCCAGAAACACACCCGCAAGGCTCAACCTGGTTAACTGCCTGGAAATAATCACGCTCGCTCCTGATCGAAAAGACGTATGACACGCAATGCGCCTAATGCCGGTCAGTTAAGCGAGTGAACCCGCTTTTCGTAGGAGCCAGGCTTGCCGGCGAAGGCGCTCTTAAGGACGCCTTCGCCGGCAAGCCTGGCTCCTACGTGTCCGATTTGCCCTTAACTTACCGACATGACCCAATGCGCCTCCCCTTAAAACGAAGCTAACAGAAAAAATTTAGACCTTTGAGGGCGTCCCCACGCCCAGCTCACAGGCCGCTGACGTCACGACGACAAATTTTCTACATGCAAGTCTTCATGATTTGCCTGGCTCGTTCGTCTTATTGATTGAGAGCACCCATCACATTTTCCTGATCAGGCTCTGAAAAGGAGTTTTTTGCATGTACAACACGCAACTGCCAACGGATGGCCATATGCCAAAGGGCACGACTCTGGGTTCTGGCGTTTTCAATCGACAAGCCGAACGCCACGGCAACGAACGAATCAGGCTTCTGCTCAAGAGCTTTGGCCTGCGCACCAGCCTGATTCGCCTGAAAGTCATCGATGCTTTGCTGACCGCCGCCGAAAGCGACCGCAGCCTTGGGGTGCGGGGCATGCACAGTCACTTGCTGGAGCTGGACATTCCCCTATCTTTTCTCAGTGTGCGTGAAGTGTTGAAACGCTTGTGCAGTGAGGGCGTGATCACCCTCAATCCAGACAAAAGCTACAGCCTGCATCCACAGGCCGCCGCTGTCTTTTATAGCAAACAATCCGGCCAGAGAACGTCGCTCAAGGCTTGACCTTGCGACGCATTACGCCATTGATCACCACCACGAGCACCGCTACGCCAATGGCGATGTACTGGAACAGCTGCTCCGTGATGATCCCGGCATTTTGCAGCCAGGAAAGGCCGAACATGATCCCCAGTACCACCAGGGAAATCAGAATCGAATATTTCAAACGTTGCGACTGGGTCATTGCGGGTTCCTGAACCAAAAAATGTATCCGGTGTGTATCCGGTTGCATGCCAAGCCCCTACCGGGCTGCGGGTATGAGGGGCTGCAAACGGGGTCTCATGTTACCGCCGATGAGGAGTTTTGACTTCATTGCGGCGTACACACAGCAGCGCCGACGGCCCCCTGTAGGAGCGAGCTTGCTCGCGAAAGCGGTATATCTGGCGACATCAATGTTGACTGTACCGCCGCCTTCGCGGGCAAGCCCGCTCCTACAAGGCTGCATTACCCGGAAACAATCTCGTATCTCCTCTCGGTAGAATAGGGTCAAAATGCATCTTTTTTGGCCACAACCCGAGACGAGATCCCCATGCGAACCTACCTGCGTCTGGCCGCCCTGAGCGCCCTCTTCATCTCTTCCCTGGCCCAGGCCGCCGACCTGATTCCCATCGAAGTTCACCGCGACGCCAATTGCGGCTGCTGCAAAAAATGGGTCAGTCATCTGGAAGCCAACGGTTTCAAGGTCCAAGACCATGTCGAAGCCGACATGAGCCAATTCAAGCAACAACACGGCGTGCCGCCTCGCCTCGCGTCGTGTCATACCGGCCTTATCAATGGAAAATTCGTCGAAGGCCATGTGCCGGCCGATCAAGTACTGGCCTTGAGCAAGCGTGACGATCTGTTGGGAGTTGCAGCCCCCGGCATGCCCATGGGCTCGCCCGGCATGGAAATGGACGGCATGAGCGATGCCTACCAAGTGATCGGCCTGAAAAAGGACGGCACTGATGTGGTAGTGGCGGACTACCCTGCCCATTGATGCTCGGCGCCTATATCGGGCTGTTTCTCGCCGCATTCGGTGCCGCGACGCTGCTGCCATTGCAATCCGAAGCGGTGCTGGTGGGGTTGTTGCTCAGCGGCCAGTATTGGCTCTGGTCGCTGCTGGCGGTCGCAACGCTAGGCAACGTGTTGGGCTCGCTGCTGAACTGGTGGCTGGGTCGCGGCATCGAACGGTTCCGCGACCGGCGCTGGTTTCCGGTCAGCCCTCGACATCTCGAGCAAGCCCAAAAACACTATCAGCGTTACGGCCATTGGTCGTTGTTACTGAGCTGGGTGCCCATCATCGGCGACCCACTGACGCTGGTGGCTGGCGTCATGCGCGAACCGCTGGGACGTTTCCTGGTGATCGTGACGCTCGCCAAGGGCGCCCGCTACGGTGTGCTGGCCCTGGCTACGCTGGGCTGGATGGGCTGAACGATCATGCGCGGCCATTGCCCAATTTCCGTCAGTTAAGACATGGAATTCTGTAGGAGCGAGCTTGCTCGCGAAGACGGCGGTACAGTCAACATTGATGTCGCCTGATATACCGCCTTCGCGAGCAAGCTCGCTCCTACTGGGATTGCGCCATGGTCTGTGTTTAATGTCGCCCTAATCATGCCGATCCAGCATCGGCGGATTTCCTGTGGAGTTTCCCCATGCCGCCCATCCTCTCCCGCTGGTTGCCCGGTCTGCTGCTGACGGCGGCATTGCCGGTTCTTGCTCACGCCCAGACCCAGGCTGAAACGCCGGAATACGGCCCGCAACTTCAGGGCTTCGAGTATCCCTACACGGTCAAGCACTTCGCTTTGGAGTCCCAGGGCAAATCCTTGCAGATGGGTTACATGGACGTTGCCGCCCAAGGCGAGGTCAATGGACGCAGTGTGGTGCTGATGCATGGCAAGAATTTCTGCGCAGCCACCTGGGACAGTTCGATCAAGGCGCTGAGCGAGGCCGGTTACCGGGTCATCGCGCCGGACCAGATCGGCTTTTGCACCTCCAGCAAACCGGACCACTATCAATACAGTTTCCAGCAACTGGCATTCAACACCCAGCAACTGCTCAAAGCCCTCGGCATCCAGAAGGCCACTTTGCTCGGCCATTCTACCGGCGGCATGCTCGCCACCCGTTATGCGCTGCAATACCCCGATCAAGTCGAGCAACTGGCGCTGGTCAATCCCATCGGTCTGGAAGACTGGAAAGCCCTCGGCGTGCCGTATCGCACGGTTGATCAATGGTACGAACGTGAGCTGAACGTTACGGCGCAAGGTATTCACGACTACCAACGCACCACCTATTACGATGGCCGCTGGAAACCCGAGTTTGACCGCTGGGTGAACATGTATGCAGGCCTGGCCAATGGGCCAGGCAAAACAGCGGTGGCTTGGAACTCGGCGCTGATTTACGACATGATCTTCAGCCAACCGGTGTACTACGAGTTCAAAGACCTGAAAGTGCCGACCCTGCTGCTGATCGGCACCTCCGACACCACGGCCATCAACAAGGACATCGCGCCGCCCGAGGTCAAGGCGAAAATCGGTCATTACGACGTACTCGGCAAACAAGTCGCGAAACTGATTCCACAGTCGACGCTGATTGAATTCCCGGGCCTTGGCCACGCGCCGCAGATGGAGGAACCGGCGAAATTCCATCAGGCATTGCTCGACTGGCTGAACAAAACCAATCCCGTTCGTTGATGAGGTGAGGCTGAATGATGGTGCAGATTGCGGTGATCGACGACTGGCAGGACGTGGCGCGTGACGTGGTGGACTGGTCGGTGCTGGACAGCATCGGTCAGGTGAGTTTTATCCATGACTACCCCGCCGACAACGAAATCCTGGCCGAACGGCTCGGCGCATTCGAGGTGATCTGCGTGATGCGTGAGCGCACCCGGTTCGACGAAGACCTGCTGCGCCGCTTGCCCGCACTCAAACTACTGGTCACCGGTGGCATGCGCAACGCCGCTCTGGACCTGAAAGCCGCCGCCGCGCTGGGTATCCAGGTGTGCGGCACCGACAGCTACAAACATGCCGCACCGGAACTGACCTGGGCGCTGATCATGGCCGCGACCCGCAACCTGGTGGCCGAAGCCAATGCCTTGCGCGCAGGTTTTTGGCAACAAGGGTTGGGCGGCGACCTGCAGGGCAAGACCTTGGCCATTCTCGGTCTGGGCAGCATCGGTCAACGGGTCGCCCGGTTCGGCCAGGTGTTCGGCATGCGGGTGATTGCCTGGAGCGAAAACCTGACCGCTGAACGGGCTGCCGAAGCCGACGTCACCTATGTCAGCAAGCAGGAACTGTTCGAGCAGGCCGATGTGTTGTCGGTCCATCTGGTGCTCAGCGAGCGCAGCCGAGGACTGGTGGACGCTCAGGCACTGGGCTGGATGAAACCCACGGCATGGCTGGTCAATACCGCTCGCGGGCCGATTGTCGATGAGTCAGCGTTGATCAAGGCACTTCAGAAACAGCGCCTGGCGGGTGCTGCACTGGACGTGTTCGAGCACGAGCCGTTGCCCCGCCATCATCCCTTCAGAACGCTGGACAATGTGCTGGCCACGCCTCATATCGGGTATGTCAGCCGGCAGAACTACCAACTGTTTTTTTCACAGATGATTGAGGACATTCAGGCTTGGGCGGCTGGGGAGCCGGTTCGGATTCTGAGCTAAGACCGCGTTATCGTTCTTCGCGAGCAAGCCCGCTCCCACATTTGAAATGCATTCCCCTGTGGGAGCGGGCTTGCTCGCGAAGAGACCCTCAACCTCACCACATCTGCCAGGGATCCAACGCACTGCAATGGTGCAACCCACATCCCGTCACGCCCGATTATCGTGACTTCACGGTCCCGATTTGACCCACACAAAAAAATAAACCTGCACTTCGTCGGTGCGTCTCCCCGCAAAGCCCTATGCCTGTACCCTCTTTTTACCGATTGTCGAACAATTTACCTGCTTGACCGGCCCCGCTCTACGTTCTGACCTAGACTGATTTTCGCGGAGTAAAACCGGCTGGTCATTCGGTGAAAATAATCGAAACTTTTGGTGCTGGCCGCGGGTCAGGTTAAAGGGAGGGCCAGCGACTGGTGCATTCCTTGCAACAGCCACTTCACCCATTCAGCTTCAGCGCATGGGCAGCGCTTGCTCACCCATGCGCAGCGCGTTTGCGCCCGGCCATGGAATTGGCTACGAACACCGTTTGTGCCAGGCCAGGAATCAGATCGATAAAACGGGGAGATTCATATGATCAGTACGGCGTTAGATATTCAGGGAGAGCGTGCTCATCCGCAGGTCGGCGAAACGAGCGCCGTGGAGGCCTTTACAGCCAAATCGTCCAGCGTCCCGATCACCAAGACGCTGGCACCCGTAGTCAGTCATAACCCCAACAAGAAAAAAGTCCTGTTCGTCACCTCGGAGATTGCCGACCTGGTAAAGACCGGTGGCCTGGGCGACGTTTCCGCCGCTCTGCCCCGGGCCATGGCGCATTTGCACGATGTCCGTGTATTGATTCCCGGTTATCCGCAAGTGCTGAACAGCGAAAACCCCATTCATATCATTGGTGAACTGGGCGGGCATGCAGCGTTGCCGCCCTGCAAGATCGGGCGCATGGACATGCCCGACGGCCTGGTCATTTACGTGCTGATCTGCCCTGAACTGTACGAACGCGAAGGTTCACCCTACGGCGCCAACAACGGCCGCGACTGGCCGGACAACCATATTCGTTTCGCCCGACTCGGCCTCGCAGCAGCCGATATTGCCGCCAACCTCGCGCAAATTCACTGGTGCCCGGACCTGGTGCACGCACACGACTGGCCCGCCGGCCTGGCTCCTGCTTATATGCACTGGCGTGGCCAACGCACCCCGACCCTGTTCACCATCCACAACCTGGCCTACCAGGGCGTCATCAGCCTCGGCTCGTGCCCGGAACTCGGAATCCCCATGCATGCCTTGCAACAGGAGGGCATGGAGTTTTACGGCAAGATGTCGTTTCTCAAGGCCGGCATGGCCTACTCGAGCCACATCACCACCGTCAGCGCGACCTATGCCCAGGAAATCACCACGCCGGCCTTCGGCTGTGGCCTCGACGGTTTTCTCGCCGCCAAGACCCAGCAAGGTTTGCTCAGCGGGATTCCCAATGGCATCGATGAAAGCTGGGACGCAGCGACCGATCCGCACCTGTTCCACCCATTTGGCATCGGCGATTGGGACGGTAAAGCTGTCAATGCCGCGCACGTTCGCCGGTTGTTCGACCTTGAAGACTCCGACGGCCCGCTGTTCGCCGTGGTCTCGCGGCTGGTCTACCAGAAAGGCCTGGACCTGACCGAAGCGGTAGCCGAATACATTGTCTCCAACGGCGGGCAGATCGCGATCATCGGCCGTGGCGAGCCGGAAGAAGAACAAGCCATGCGTGAACTGGCATTGCGCTTCCCCGGGCAAATCGGCGTGCACATCGGCTTCAATGAAACCGACGCTCGCCGGATGTTCGCCGGCAGCGATTTCCTGCTGATGCCTTCGCGTTACGAACCCTGCGGCCTGAGCCAGATGTATGCCCAACGTTTTGGTTCATTGCCGGTGGCCCGCAATACCGGTGGCCTGGCCGATACCATTGAAAACGGCGTGACCGGTTTTCTCTTCGACGAATCCACGGTGGAGAGTTATCGCGAAGCCCTGAGCCGCGCATTCAAGGTATTCGCCTTCCCGGGTCTGCTCAACGCCATGCGTTGCCGGGCCATGGCGGCGCCCTTCAACTGGTGCAAGGCCGTCGAACCCTACGCCGAACTCTACGAACAACTGGTGGCTAAAGCACTGGGAAAATCGGGCAAACAGTAAGAGGCTTTCAACGATGCCGTTACGGACCCTTGAGACCTGGCCCCACGGCGCAATCATGCTGGACGCAGAACACACGCGTTTTGCCTTGTGGGCGCCCGATGCGTTTTTCGTCAGTCTCGAACTGGAAGATGGACAATCCCTGCCGCTGCTGCCTCAGGCCGATGGTTGGTTTGTGATCAAGACCCGCTGCCCCGCGGGTACCCGCTATCGTTACAACATCGATGGCGAACTTACGGTGCCGGACCCGGCCTCCCGCGCCCAGGCGGGCGATATCGACAGCCACTGCGTGGTGGTCGATCCCCTCGCCTATCGGTGGCAACACAGCGCCTGGCAGGGGCGGCCCTGGCATGAGGCGGTGATCTACGAACTGCACGTCGGACTGCTCGGCGGTTTCAGCGAGGTCGAACAGCATCTGGCGCACCTGGTTGAGCTGGGTATTACCGCCATCGAACTGATGCCACTGGCGCAGTTCCCCGGTGAACGTAACTGGGGCTATGACGGGGTTTTGCTTTATGCGCCCCAGGCTTCCTACGGCTCGCCCGAACAACTCAAACACCTGATCGACATCGCCCACGGCCATGGTCTGGCGGTGATTCTCGACGTGGTCTACAACCACTTCGGCCCGGATGGCAATTACCTGCATCGCTACGCCAACGGTTTTTTCCGCGAAGACCAACACACCCCGTGGGGCGCGGCGATCGACTTCCGACGGCGCGAGGTGCGCGACTTCTTTATCGACAACGCGCTGATGTGGTTGCTGGAGTACCGCTTCGACGGCTTGCGTCTGGATGCCGTGCATGCCATCGAAGATCCGGACTTTCTTCAGGACTTGGCGCAGCGGGTGCGGCGGCAAACCGATCCGGCGCGGTACGTGTGGCTCCTGGCGGAAAATGAGCACAACCAGACCAGCCTGCTGGAGCAAGGTTTTGACGCGCAGTGGAACGACGACGGCCACAATGCCCTGCACGTGCTGCTCACGGGTGAAACCGATGCCTATTACGCCGACTATGCCGACCACCCCACCGAACAGCTCGCCCGTTGCCTGAGTCAGGGCTTCGTGTTCCAGGGGCATATCACCCGCCACGGTACGCCACGGGGTGAACCGAGCGGTCACTTGCCGCCCACGGCCTTCGTGCTGTTCCTGCAAAACCACGACCAGATCGGCAACCGCGCCTTTGGCGAGCGCCTGCATCAGTTGGCCCATCCTGATGCCCTTTACGCCGCCACCGCGTTGCTGCTGTTGTCGCCGATGATCCCGCTGATGTTCATGGGCGACGAATTCGCCGTCGAGCAACCGTTCCTGTACTTCACCAGCCACCACGGTGAGCTGGCGGAGTTGGTGCGCGAAGGACGGCGCAATGAGTTCGCGGCGTTCAGCGCCTTTGCCGACCCACACAAACGCGAGCAGATTCCCGACCCGAACGCGACGCAGACCTTCGAAGCTTCACGACCAAAACTGACCGCTAACCGGCAATCGCCGATTTACCAGCTGTATCGCCAACTGCTGCAGATCCGCCATCGACACATCATCCCGCACCTGCCCGGCGCCCAGGCGCTGGGCGCACAGGTACTGGCCGAGGGCGCGGTGACGGCGCGCTGGCGGCTGGGCGATGGCAGTCAGTTGCGCATTGACCTGAACCTGCGCGACACCCCCGTGGCCCACACCCCACAGGCCGACGCTACGTTGCTGTTCGAGCACCCGCCACAATCGGCCAATCTGTTGAATCAGGGCCTGCTTGCCCCCTATTGCGCGCTCGTCAGCCTCACGGCCGCAGCCCCTTTGCTACCCCCGGACGGAGAGCGCCCATGAGCAATACGCAACTGGAAATACTGGCCAGCCGAGCAGGCCTGGCCGTCGATTGGATCGACGCCAATGGCCGTCCACAGAAAGTGACTCCGGCGGTGTTGCGCTCGGTACTCCGCGGACTAGGCCATCCCGCCAGTACCGCTCAGGAGATCGACGCCAGCCTGCTGCAATTGCAGGAGGTGCAACAAACCCGGCACCTGCCGCCGCTGCTGACCTGCGACGTGGGCGTCGGCCTTGATCTGACCCACTACTTCGAACCGCAAACCCCGTGTGAAATCCATCTCGAAGACGGCTCACGGATTAACCTGAAGCTCGATGACAACGCTGTGTTGCCCGGGCTGGTGCCGGTGGGTTATCAGCACGTCAGCATCGACGATCAATCCTTCACCCTGGCGGTGGCACCCCAGCGCTGCTACAGCGTCGGCGACGCGGTTGACAGTAAAAATCCGCGTGCCTGGGGCCTGAGCGTGCAGTTGTACTCGTTGCGTCGCCCCGGCGATGGCGGTTTCGGCGATACCCAGGCCCTCGAAGACCTGGCCCGAGTGGCCGGTGAACGAGGCGCCGAAGCGTTGGCGATCAGCCCGCTGCATGCGATGTTCAGCGGCGACACCCAGCGTTACAGCCCTTACTCGCCGTCCAGCCGTTTGTTCCTCAACAGCCTGTACGCGGCGCCCGGTGCGATTCTCGGTGAACGTGCCCTGCGCACTGCGGTCGATGCCACCGGCCTTGCCGCTGAGCTCAAGCACCTGGAAAAACTTCCACTGATCGACTGGCCTGCCGCCGCCGAAGCCAAGCACCGCTTGCTCGAAGCCTTGTACGAAGGATTCACTCACGGCGAACACCCTTTGCACCCAGACTTCAGCAGTTTTCGCCATGCCGGCGGCGAAGCGCTGGAAAATCATTGCCGCTTCGAAGCGATCCAGGAAGCCCGTGCGCGGCGCGGCGAAAGCCTCGACTGGCGCGAGTGGCCCGAACAATGGCGTGACCCGCGCAGCACCGCCCTGGCGCATTTTGCCGAAGAGAACTCGACCCGCATCGGCTACTACGCCTTCTGCCAATGGCTGATTGCACGCAGCCTGGAGCGCGCCCAGGCCGCCGCCCGCGGTGCCGGCATGGGCATCGGCCTGATCGCCGACCTGGCGGTGGGCGCCGACGGCGGCGGCAGCCAGGCCTGGAGTCGCCAGGACGAATTGCTCACTTCCCTGACCGTGGGTGCGCCACCGGACATCCTCAACCGTACCGGACAGGGCTGGGGCATTTCCGCGTTCTCCCCCGAAGGTCTGGTGCGCAACGGCTTTCGCGCGTTCATCGAAATGCTGCGAGCCAACTTCGCCCATGCCGGCGGCCTGCGCATTGATCACATCATGGGCCTGCAACGGCTGTGGGTGATCCCCAAGGACGCGCCGCCCAGTGACGGTGCCTACCTTTATTATCCGGTGGACGATCTGTTGCGTTTGCTGAGCCTCGAATCCCATCGACATCAGGCCATCGTCCTCGGCGAAGACCTCGGTACCGTGCCCGAGGGTCTGCGCGAAAAACTCATCGCGCGCTCGATTCTCGGCATGCGTGTGCTGCTGTTCGAACAGGACAATACTCACTTCAAGCCGATTCTCGATTGGCCGGACAACGCCCTGGCAACCACCAGCACCCATGACCTGCCGACGCTCAATGGCTGGTGGCATGGCCGCGATATCGACTGGAGCGCGCGCTTGAACCTGGTCGACGCACCGGGTGAAATCGAATGGCGCCAACACCGTGAGCGCGAGCGCGAAGGTTTGCGCCGGGTGCTGAGCCAGGACCCGCAGAATTTCCGCGAAGAGTCCCACGAAACCGATCAGGTGCTCGATGCCGCGATCCGCTTCCTCGGCCATACCCGCGCGCCGCTGGTATTGCTGCCACTGGAAGATGCCTTGGGCATCGAACAGCAGGCCAACCTGCCCGGCACCACCGACAGCCATCCCAACTGGTCCCGCAGGCTACCCGGCGACAGCGAAACCCTGCTCGACGATCCGGACGCCGCCCGGCGCCTGGAACTGCTCGCCTGTGCGCGACTTCAGGCGGCCGAGCGTGACCAATGAATCAACCGTTCAACCAACCGCTGCGGGCAACCCTGCGGCTGCAATTTCATAAAGGCTTCACCTTGGACCAGGCGATCCCGCTGGTGCCGTACTTCGCCAGCCTGGGCATCAGCCATATCTACGCCTCGCCGCTGCTCGCCGCCCGCTCGGGGTCCATGCATGGCTACGACGTGGTAGACCCGACCACGGTCAACCCTGAACTGGGCGGCGAAGCGGCATTGCGCCGTTTGGTCGGTGCATTGCGCGCACAGAACATGGGGCTGATCCTAGACATCGTCTCCAACCACATGGCCGTCGGTGGTGGCGATAACCCCTGGTGGCTAGATTTGCTGGAATGGGGGCGATTGAGCCCTTACGGCGAGTTCTTCGACATTCAGTGGCATTCGCCCGACCCGTTGATGGAGGGCCAACTGCTGCTGCCTTTTTTGGCCAGCGATTACGGCATCGCCTTGCAGGACGGCACCTTGCCCTTGCGTTTCGATGCCCGGCGCGGGGCTTTTTATGTCGAGCACTATGAGCACCACTTCCCGATTTGCCCGACGAACTACGGCGAACTGCTCAAGGCGAATGATCAATTAAATGCCGAGCAGGTCGAGCAGCTCAAATCCCTGGCAGACCGCTTCACTACCTTGAGTTACCAGACCGACGCGCACAGCCTGGCAATTGCGCTAAAAACCGAGCTGCATGAACTCGCCAGCGATCCGGCCATTCTTCACACCATCCAGCACACACTCGGCACCTACGACTCGCTCACCCCTGAAGGTTTCCAGCGCCTGCATAACCTGCTGGAGCGCCAGAGTTATCGCCTGGCCAGCTGGCGCACCGCGGCGGACGACATCAACTGGCGGCGCTTTTTCGATATCAATGAACTGGGCGGCCTGCGCGTCGAACGCCCGGCGGTGTTCGAGGCGACCCATGCAAAAATCTTCGAGCTGGTGGCTGAAGGTCTTGTCGACGGGTTGCGCATCGATCACATCGACGGCCTCGCCGACCCGCGCGGTTACTGCCGCAAATTGCGCCGCCGAGTCGATCGCCTGGCACCGGAGCGGCACCTGCCGATCTACGTCGAGAAGATCCTCGGCGAAGGCGAAACCCTGCACCGCGATTGGTCTGTCGATGGCAGCACCGGTTACGAATTCATGAACCAGTTGTCGTTGCTGCAACATGATCCCGAAGGCGCCCGGACCTTGGGTGAACTCTGGAGCCGGCACAGCGCACGGCCCGCCGATTTCCGTCAGGAAGCACAGCTGGCGCGCCAGCAGATTCTCAACGGCTCCCTCGCCGGGGATTTCGAAAGTGTCGCCCACGCCCTGCTGCAAGTGGCCCGGGACGACTTGATGACGCGGGACCTGACCCTCGGCGCGATTCGTCGGGCCTTGCAGGAGCTGATCGTGCACTTCCCGGTGTACCGCACGTATATCGGACCGTTGGGCCGCTGCGATCAGGACGAAGTTTTTTTTCAGCAAGCCATGGACGGTGCCCGGCAAACCCTTGGCGAGGCCGATTGGCCGGTGCTCGACAGCCTGGCTGGCTGGCTCGGCGGCCAACCCTGGCGCAGGCGCCCGGTGGGCCGCCCACGCAAACTGCTCAAACATGCCTGCGTGAGGTTCCAGCAACTGACCTCACCGGCGGCGGCCAAGGCCGTGGAAGACACCGCGCTTTATCGCTCGGCGGTGCTGCTGTCGCGCAACGATGTCGGCTACAACACCGAGCAGTTCAGCGCCCCGGTGGCCGATTTCCATGCTGCCTGCGCCAATCGCCTCGCCGAATTTCCCGATAACCTGCTGGCCACCGCGACCCACGACCACAAACGCGGGGAAGACACCCGTGCGCGGCTAGCGGTATTGAGCGAGCGCAGCGCCTGGTATGCCGAACAGGTCGAACACTGGCGAACCCTGGCCGACGAATTGCGCATTGAACCCGGTGCGCCTTCGGCGGGCGATGAGCTGATTCTTTATCAAGCGATCCTCGGCAGTTGGCCGTTGGAACTGCGCGGCGATGATCAGGTGGCCCTTGAGGCCTACGCCAAACGCCTCTGGCAGTGGCAATGCAAAGCCCTGCGCGAAGCCAAGTTGCAAAGCAGCTGGAGCGCGCCAAACGAGGCGTACGAACAGGCGACCGATGGGTTTCTCCAACGCTTGCTACTCAGCCCCGAAGGCCAGCCATTGCGTATGGCCATTGGCGCGGCGGCGCAGAGCATCGCCGCACCGGGCGCGTTGAATGGTTTGGCGCAAACCTTGCTGCGAATGACCGTGCCGGGGGTACCGGACCTCTATCAGGGCAATGATTTCTGGGACTTCACGCTGGTCGATCCGGACAACCGCCGGCCGGTGGATTACGTCAGCCGTCAGCAGGCCATGCACGTACGATTGGACCTGCCCGATCTGTTGGTGAACTGGCGTGACGGGCGTATCAAGCAAACCCTGATCGCCCAGACGTTACACCAGCGTGCCGAGCATGCCGGGCTGTTTCAAAAAGGGACGTATCAAGCCCTTGAAACCCTTGGCAGCCAGGCTCACCGAATCCTGGCGTTCGCTCGTGAACGGCAAGGGAAACGGGCTATCGTGATAGTACCGATACGCTGTGCCGAACTGCTGGAAAACAGTGCCGAACCACAGGTTGAAGCGCCGCTCTGGGGCGATACACGGGTCAAATTGCCGTTTGCCGCCCCTGAAGAAAATCTGAAGGGACTTTTTGCAAGCGTCGCAGTCACAAAACACAGGGAACTGATGGTCAGCGCCGCGCTGGGGGATTTCCCGGTCAATCTCTTTATCCAAACTACCCAAGCTTGAGTTCAGTTCAGGAGCATTGCGATGAGTACCGACGATAAACGTATCCGCGAATTTGCCTATCAGATCTGGGAGTCCGAAGGAAAACCCGTGGGCCAGGAGAAGCGCCATTGGGAGATGGCCTGCAAACTGGCCGAAGCCGAAGCACTGACGCCCGGCAAGTCACCGAAAGCCAGCGGCAGTAAAACCGTCGGCACCAAGCCTGCTGCCGGCAAGCCCGACGGCAAGCTGGTCAATGCCAAAGGCATCGAAACCAAAACCAAAGCCAAGCCCAAGGCCAAACCCGCCGCCGCTTCGGCAGTAACCGCGCCTGGCGAAAAAGCCACCGAGAAAAAACCTCGCGCCGCGCGTAAACCGCCAACGACCTGACGACGTATCCCGGTTGCGAACCCCCCTGTAGGAGCGGGCTTGCCCGCGAAGGGGGCGGTACAGTCAACAATGATGCCGCCTGAGATACCGTCTTCGCGGGCAAGCCCGCTCCTACAGGGATTTTGCCCCCCTTTGCAGGAGCACCTATGAGCAGTCCAAAGAAAACCGCGCCCGAACCTCGTGCCGAGACCTCGCGAATCCGTGAAGGCTTGCCCTTCCCGCTCGGCGCGACCTGGGATGGCCTGGGGGTCAATTTCGCGCTGTTTTCGGCTAACGCAACCAAGGTCGAACTGTGCATCTTCGATGATGCCGGCGAGGTGGAACTCGAGCGTATCGAGTTGCCGGAATACACCGACGAGATCTACCACGGCTATTTGCCCGATGCCCATCCGGGGTTGATCTACGGCTATCGCGTGTACGGTCCGTATGACCCGGCCAACGGTCATCGTTTCAACCCCAACAAACTGCTGATCGATCCCTACGCCAAACAATTGGTCGGCCAATTGAAATGGTCTGAAGCGTTGTTCGGTTTCACCATCGGTCACCCTGATGCCGACCTCAGTTTCGATGAACGGGACAGCGCGCCCTTCGTGCCAAAATGCAAAGTGATCGACCCGGCCCACACCTGGGGCCACGACCATCGGGTCAGCGTGCCGTGGGACAAGACCATCATTTATGAGACCCACGTACGCGGCTTCAGCATGCGTCATCCCGCTGTCCCCGAGAACCTGCGCGGCACCTTCGCCGGGTTGATGGTCGATGACGTACTGGAACACATCCGCAAGCTCGGCGTGTCGAGCGTGGAATTGCTGCCGATTCATGCCTTCGTCAATGACCAGCATTTGCTGCACAAAGGCATGACCAATTACTGGGGTTACAACAGCATCGCGTTCTTTGCTCCGGACCCGCGCTACCTGGCGAGCGGCAAGATCGCCGAGTTCAAGGAGATGGTCGCGCACCTGCACGAAGCCAATCTGGAGGTGATCCTCGACGTGGTTTACAACCACACCGCCGAGGGCAATGAACAGGGCCCGACGCTGTCGATGCGCGGCATCGACAACGCCTCCTACTACCGTTTGATGCCTGAAGACAAACGCTATTACATCAACGACTCGGGAACCGGCAACACCCTGGACCTGAGTCATCCATGTGTGTTGCAAATGGTCACCGACTCACTGCGTTACTGGGCCACGGAAATGCACGTGGACGGTTTTCGTTTTGATCTGGCGACCATTCTCGGCCGCTACCACGACGGTTTCGACGAGCGTCACAGCTTCCTCGTGGCCTGCCGCCAAGACCCGGTGCTGCGCCAGGTGAAGATGATTGCCGAATCCTGGGACTGCGGCCCCGGCGGTTATCAGGTCGGCAACTTTCCGCCGGGGTGGGTCGAATGGAACGACAAGTTCCGCGACACCGTGCGTGCGTTCTGGAAAGGCGATGATGGTCAAATCGCCGACTTCGCCAACCGCATGACCGCATCCGGGGAGATGTTCAATCAGCGTGGCCGGCGTCCGTATGCCTCGCTGAACTTCATCACCGCCCATGACGGTTTCACGCTCAACGATCTGGTGTCGTACAACGACAAACACAACGAAGCCAACGATGAGAACAATCAGGACGGCAGCAACAATAACCTGTCGTGGAACCACGGCGTCGAAGGCCCCACTGACGATCCCGAGATCAATGCGCTGCGCCAGCGACAAATGCGCAATTTTTTCGCCACGTTGCTGCTGTCCCAAGGCACGCCGATGCTGGTGGCCGGCGATGAGTTCGCCCGCACCCAGGAAGGCAACAACAATGCCTATTGCCAGGACAGTGAGATCGGTTGGGTCAATTGGGACCTGAGCGAAGACGGCAAGGCCCTGCTCAAGTTCGTCAAACGCCTGATCAAATTGCGCCTGGCCTATCCGATCCTGCGGCGCGGGCGTTTCCTGGTGGGCAATTACAACGAAGACATCGGCGTCAAGGACGTGACCTGGCTCGCCCCGGATGGCAGCGAGATGTCCACCGAACAATGGGAGGAAGGCCACGGTCGTTGCCTGGGCATCCTGCTCGATGGCCGCGCCCAGGAAACCGGCATTCGCCGCAAGGGCGCCGACGCAACGCTGCTGCTGGTGGTCAATGCCCACCATGACATCGTCAATTTTCTGCTGCCGGAAGTGCCTGACGGCGGTTTCTGGACCTGCATGATCGATACCAATCAACCGTCGATTCGTGGCCAGGAACGCTTCGACTTCGGTCACGAATATTCGGTCACCGGCCGTTCATTGCTGCTGTTCGAATTGCAGCGTGAAGAAGAAGAGTGACCTTCAGCAATGCCAATCACCGACCCCCTGTAGGAGCGAGCTTGCTCGCGAAGACGCAGGCGCAGTCAATATTGATGTCGCCTGACACACCGCTTTCGCGAGCAAGCTCGCTCCTACAGGGTTCCGTGTCTTAACTGACTGGCATTGGGGCAAGCCCGCTCCTACAGGGTTTCGGTGATTATTTGCGACATCCGCCACAATCCGAATTAAAAAGCCATATCAGACCAAAGGCTGAGGCGACGAATAGCGTTCCATGAGCAATACTCTCCCCGCAGCAATCCAGGGTTCGGAGCGTTGCAATGGTTATTTTTCCGCCTTCACGGGTCTGCCAGGCTCGCTCCCCTGCAAGCAATGCGCATGACTGAGGGCACGACAGAACAAGGACGTAGCGCCTATGAAATCAGTCTCCATCAGCGAAAACAGCTCGCTCGCGCAGATCTGGAACAGCGCCCCGCAACTGGACAACATCCCTGTCATCAACACCGAAACGCTGGTTCCGGCCGGCGCTCGCGCGGTAGTCATCGCGCCGCATCCCGGCGATGAAGTAGTGACCTGCGGTGGCCTTCTGCAGTTGCTGTGCTCCCTCGGTCATCCGCTGCAATTGATCTCGATCACCGACGGTAGCGCCAGCCATCCGGGGTCGCGACAATGGTCGGAGAAACGCCTGAGCGTGTTCCGCCCCCAGGAAAGCGTCGAAGCCTTACGCCGGCTGGGGGTGCCGATGCACAGCTTGAAGTGGATTCGTGGCGGCTTCACCGACAACGGCCTGGCCGAGCGGGAGTCTGAATTGATCCGGTTCATCGTCCGCTATCTGCGCCCCGGTGATGTGGTATTCACCACATGGCGCGAAGACGGTAACGTCGACCATGACGCCGTCGGCCGTGCCAGCGCCAGAGCAGCGGCCCTGGTCGGAGCAACGCTCAACGAAGTACCTGTCTGGGCCTGGCACTGGCCGACGCGCGATCACGGTCTGATCCCCTGGCATCGCGCACGCAAGGTACGTCTTGACACCTGGACCGTCGCGCGCAAAAGCCACGCCACCTACGCCTACGCCAGCCAACTCGACGGCGAGCCGGCAATCGGCATCGCCCCAATGCTGCCCCCGGTGATACTGGAGCGCATGCGGTTGCCGTATGAAATTGTGTTTGTCTGAATCATTCAAGGAATGTCTTTTGCTATAAATCACGCTGAACTGCTTGCCCGTGCATCAGTCGCATAGAAACATCAGCCTGATTCAGAGGAGTGAACGTGACCAGTGATGCCGAACGACAGGCCGTCGAATCAATGCTATCGAACACCCCAGCGGCGATTCATCGACTGAGAGTGCTGACGGTCAACACCCACAAAGGTTTCACCCCCCTCAACCGGCGTTTCATCCTGCCGGAATTGCGTGAAGCAGTACGTAGCACGTCGGCGGACCTGGTGTTTCTACAGGAAGTGGTCGGTGAGCACGACCGGCATTCTTCACGCTACAACGACTGGCCACAAACCTCGCAATACGAGTTCCTGGCCGACAGCATGTGGAGCGATTTCGCTTACGGTCGCAACGCGGTCTACCCCGACGGCCACCACGGCAATGCCTTGCTGTCGAAGTACCCGATCCGCGAATTTCGCAACCTCGATGTCTCGATCACCGGCCCCGAGCGGCGCGGGTTGCTGCACTGTGTACTGGATGTACCGGGGCATGCCGAAGTTCATGCCATTTGCGTGCACCTGAGCCTGTTGGAAAGCCATCGACAACTCCAGCTGCAGTTGCTCTGCCTGTTGCTCGAGTCGCTGCCCGATGACGCCCCGGTCATTATTGCCGGCGACTTCAACGACTGGCAGTTGCAAGGCAACGCTGCTCTCGCCAGGCGCCACTACCTGCACGAAGCTTTCGAACGCCATCATGGCCGACCGGCGAAAACTTACCCGGCGCGTTTTCCCCTGCTGCGCCTGGACCGGATCTACCTGCGTAATGCCAACAGCCATGAGCCGCGCATACTCGGCCATAAACCCTGGACGCACCTGTCGGACCATTTGCCGCTGGCCGTTGAAATACATCTCTGAGCTGTTAACTAACTGTCCATGATCAGTTGCTAAATCGCTTAACCTGTTACTTTTGACAGTAGCGACGCAAAAATACGGCTGCTAAATTGTTATCGTCCGTACGACATGACGGTACGGACATGCGACTTGCAGTGGCCGTCGTTGCCGAAGGTTCTCGATTTACGGGTGATAGTTTTCCCGATGCTGTCTCGCAACTCGCGCTGCCGAGGGTGTCTGATGCCTGTCGCTTTTGACAAGTGGCAACTCAGTCGCCGATCCACCTGCGGAGACGAGCATGAAATTTTCCAGCGATCGACCCAAGTACCGTTACGGCATCTGTGCGGTTTCAATCTGGTTATGCGTCAGTGGGTCTCAACCCACCCAAGCGGCCTGTACGCTCAGCCCCACAGCCGGCGATGACAACTTCGTTTGTGACAGCGCCAGCAGCGGACCGCTGACCGACCTGACGGGTAACAACAGCCTGACCTTCCCCGCCAATGGTACCGGAACGATCAATGGCAACGTGACGTTCGGGGCAGGCGCCGACACGGTTGACATGAATTCCGGGCGCATCGTCGGTGAACTCAATCAGGGTGATGGTGCCGACACCTTCAACATCAGCGCCGGGCAGATAACCGGGGCCGTCAACCAGGGCAATGGCGTCGATAATTTCACCATGAGCGGCGGCACCCTCCAGGCCCTGGCCCAAGGCGACAGCCGCGACTTTTTCCAGATGAGCGGCGGCACCATCATCGGCGCCTTCGAAGACGGTGACACCGCCAGAATGACCGGCGGCACCATCGGTCGGGTCAATATGAAACTCGATAACAATCTGTTCGATCTCTCCGGCGGGGAGATCCGCGGCAATCTGGTCACCGGTTTCGGCACCGACACCATCAAAGTCTCCGGGGGCAAGATCGGCGGCGACATCAGTGTCAGCGGTGGCAACGACAGCATCACAGTGACGGGTGGCGAAGTCGTCGGCGAGATCCGCACCAGCGTTGGCAACGACACATTTGTATGGGATGGCGGTGGCATCCTCCATTCGGCAATCCTGATGGAAGACGGCAGTGACAGCGCGACCCTGCGCAATCTCAGCGAGAGCACGCTCGCCCAGACCCCGAGCCTCGACGGTGGCACCGGCAACGATGTGCTGACCTTCGATCACACTACAACCGCAGGTGCTGACCGCTACGCCCAGTGGGAAACGGTAAACCTGACTGAGCGTTCGCAGTTCGATCTCACCGATAACCTTGTGCTGGGTGACAGCGCTACCGGTACCGGCGTGTTCAATATCGACGGCAGCAGCGTCCTGACATCAACGCAAGGCAGTATCACGCCATTCACCGCTGGCCAGCGTGCAACCTTGAACAACGCCGGGGTAATTGACCTGAGCAGCGGTAATACCCGCACCAATGACACCCTGACGGTGCAGGGCAATTACACGGGTAATGGCGGTCAGCTGTTTTTGCAAAGTACGGTCGGTGATGACACCTCCCCCAGCGACAAACTGGTGGTCATCGACGGGACCTTGACCGGCACTACCTCGATTTCCGTCAGCAACGTGGGCGGTCTTGGCGCCCTGACCCGGCAGAACGGCATTCAGTTGGTCCAGGCCCAAGGCATGGCAAGCAGCGACAACGGAGCGTTTGCCCTGAAATCCCCGGTGTCCGCGGGCGCCTATGATTACTACCTGTTCAAGGGTGGCGTCACGGCCGGTAGCGAAAACAGTTGGTACCTGCGTTCGTCCGTCGTCGCGGCCCCGTTGGCGGCCGTGCCCAACCCGGACCCGGCGTTGCCGCCGGTTCTAGTGCCGCTGGTGGCGGCTCCAGTGGCTGCCGTCGGTACCCCATCGTTGCCGACCGTCAAGCCCGGTGCTGCAGCGGTTCCACTGTACCGACCGGAAGTTCCGACCTGGTCCGTATTACCGCCGGCTGCGGCACAACTGACCCTTTCGGCACTGGGCACGTTCCATGATCGCCAGGGCGATCAGCGCCTGCTCAACGAAACGGGTGCCTTTGGCGCTGGATGGGGTCGGGTCTACGGCAAAAACTTCGACCAAACCTGGGCCGGCACGGTGACGCCGCGGCTCGACGGATCGCTCAACGGTTTTCAAGTCGGCAACGACTTGTACAGTTCGCAAACGTCGGGCGGGCACATTCAGCGCACCGGCTTTTTCGTCGGCCACACCCGCTTGCGCGGTGATGTCGATGGCTTCAACCAAGGCTTCGAAGGCAAACGCGCCGGTAAGGTGGAGCTGGAAGGTGACAGTTACGGCCTGTACTGGACGCTGACTGATTCGCAAGGCTGGTACGTCGACACCGTGGTGATGGGCACTCGGCTGGATGGCGACAGTCGTTCCGAACGCGGACTGAAACTCGACAACCGTGGTCACGCCCTCACCCTCTCGGGCGAGGCCGGTTATCCGCTTGTGATGGCGGACAACTGGGTCATGGAACCCCAGGTGCAAGTGATCCACCAAAAAGTCTCCCTCGACAGTCAGGACGATGGCATTTCACGCATCTCGTTCGATTCAGACGGTGCCTGGACCGGTCGCCTCGGTGCTCGACTCAAGGGGCACTACGCAATCAGTGGCCGGCCGCTCGAACCCTATTTGCGGGCCAATCTTTGGCACACGTTTTCGGGCACTGATACGGTGACATTCGATGGTGCCGATCAAATCGAGACCCAACAAAAATCTTCTACGGCTGATCTCGGCGTCGGCGTGGTACTGAGTCTCGCATCAACGGTCAGCGTGTATGCCAGTGCCGACTACAGCAGCAATATCGACAGCAATCAGCTACGCGGAACGAGCGCAAACATCGGGGTGCGCATGAGCTGGTAGGACGAACGATTGCTTCCAGGAGCCCCTGGTGTGAGGGGTTTTTTGATGATATTCCGCACAAACAACAACTTATATATACGCCAAAAATCAGTCACTTTTAGCTCATAAAATAGCCATACCGCTTATCGGCCATTTTCTTGACGCGGCGTCATCGGTCTCCTTAGCTAGTGCTTACTACCCCCGGAAATCCATCAGGGGCAAGCCTTCAGACTCCTGTAAAAACAGGCGGGTCTGACCTTGCCCCAATCCATTCGGTCGCCCCTCATTCGGGGTAGGAGAGACGCCAAAGCGAGATAGGCATGCGATTGCAAGGTAGACCCCCATGAGAACTTCATTCACCTCACAAGAGATCAAAGTCACTTTTTGCACTGTCACAGGTTCACTCCTGCTGTGCTCATCCATGGAGGTGCAGGCCTCGCCTGCCGAGGACGAAACAAACCTCTGGTTCAACCAGGCACTGCCGACCCTGACCTTGCCGGCCGACTCTGCCACGTATTCCGGCCGTTTACGCGCCAACCCCGATTTACAAAGTTCACGCCTGACGGTAGAAGACGCCGCGCCTTCGGCCTGGGACCACGTCTATGGAAAGGCGTCACGGCAGGCCCAAACCGATTATCTGGCCCAGGGTTCTTCTATCCCCGGCGCCACTGAATTCAAAGGCCCGGCGCTGCTGACCGTACAAAGCAACAGCGGCCATACCCAACGGGTCGGACTGATCGGCGGCACCACCCAATTGCAGGGCAATGACAACGGTCTGCTGACCAGCCGCGCCCTCGCCGATCCCGCCCATGACACGCTCAACCTTCAAGGCCAAAGTCTCGGCGCCTACTGGAGCCTGACCGGCCCACAAGGCTGGCACGTAGACTTGACGGCCAGCGGTGGCCGGGTCAACGGATATAGCCGCAATGACCAGGGCGCGCGACAAGCCGCCGAAGGCAGCGCGGTGACATTGTCGGTGGAAGGTGGTTTCCCGATTGGTCTGGGTAATAACTGGGTGATCGAACCCCAGGCGCAGTTGATCAATCAGCGTATTACGCTGGATACGCCGTATGCTGGCTCCGGTAACGCTTCATCCAGCGACCTGACGTCCTGGAGCGGTCGGGTCGGTGCACGCTTGAAAGGCAGTTACGACATTAACGGCCTGCCGGTCGAACCCTATGTGCGAACCAACGTGTGGCACACGGTGTACACCGGCAATACCGTGAGCCTGGATCAGGTCGACAAAATCAGCAGCAGCCGCAATTCATCGACGGTAGATGTAGGTCTGGGGCTGGTGGCCAGAGTGACGCCTTTGGTCAGCCTGTATATCAGCGCCGATTACAGCAGCGATGTGGATGACAATGATTTGAACGGGTTGATTGGCAGCCTTGGGGTGCGGATGCGGTGGTGAGTGCATGACTCAAGAAGCGCTTTGTTCGGTCTGGCCCCTTCGCGAGCAAGCCCGCTCCCACATCCTGATCGTTCCCACGCTCCGCGTGGGAATGCCTCAATGGACGCTCTGCGTCCGCTCTTGGGACGCGGAGCGTCCCGGGCTGCATTCCCACGCAGAGCGTGGGAACGATCAGGATGCTCTGCGTGGGAACGATCAGGACCCTAACCCTCCGGACGCAAAATCAATACCCCCAGCGGCGGCAGGTTCAACTCCACAGAAAGGGCCTGGCCATGACTCGGCTCTTCGTCGGTGAACACCCCGCCGCCGTTACCGTAGTTGGACCCGGCATAAGTGTCGGCATCGCTGTTGATCAACTCGACCCATCGCCCGGCAAACGGCACGCCAACGCGGTAGGACTGACGCGGCACCGGGGTGAAGTTGGCCACCACCAACACCGGACGCCCGTCTTTGCTCCAGCGCAGCCAGGCATAAACGCTGTTGATCGCGTCGTCGCCGATCAACCACTGGAAGCCTTGCGGGGCATCGTCCTGGTCGTGCAGCGCCGGTTCTTCGCGATACAACCGGTTCAGGTCACCGACCAGTTTTCGCACGCCCTGGTGTTCCGGGTATTGCAGTAAATACCAATCCAGCTGTTGATCGTGATTCCACTCACGCCATTGGCCGAACTCGCATCCCATGAACAACAGTTTCTTGCCGGGATGCGTCCACATGAAACTCAGATAAGCCCGCAGGTTGGCAAACTTCTGCCAGCGATCGCCGGGCATCTTGTCGATCAGTGAATGCTTGCCGTGGACCACTTCATCGTGGGAAATCGGCAGGATGAAGCGCTCGGACCAGGCATACACCAGGCCAAAACTCAGCTCGTTGTGATGATGGGCGCGGTATACCGGATCCTGCTGAATGTAATGCAGCGAGTCGTGCATCCAGCCCATGTTCCACTTATAGGCAAAACCCAGCCCACCCTGTTGCGTGCTCTGGCTGACACCCGGCCACGCCGTGGATTCTTCAGCAATCACCAACGCGCCCGGTGTTTCCAGGGCCACCACATCGTTGAGATGGCGGACGAAATCAATGGCCTCCAGATTCTCCCGACCGCCGTGACGGTTGGGCACCCATTCGCCGGCCTTGCGCGAGTAATCGCGATACAGCATCGACGCCACTGCGTCCACGCGCAGGCCATCGACATGGAAATGCCTGAGCCAATGCAACGCCGACGCCAGCATATAGCCGTGCACTTCGGTGCGGCCCAGGTTGTAGATCAGCGTGTCCCAGTCTTGGTGAAAACCTTCCTGCGGGTTGCCGTATTCATATAACGCGGTGCCGTCGAACTGCGCCAGCCCATGGGTATCAGTGGGGAAATGCGCCGGCACCCAATCGAGGATCACGCCGATCTCGGCCTGGTGACAGGCATTGACGAACGCGGCGAATTCATCCGGCGTACCGTAACGGGCGCTCGGGGCGAACTGCGACAGCAGTTGATAACCCCACGAGCCACCGAACGGATGCTCCATGATCGGCATCAGTTCGATGTGGGTAAAACCCAGTTCCTTCACATAAGGAATCAGCCGCTCGGCCAACTCGGGCCAGGTGTACTGACGGGCGACCTCACCGAGGTCATCCAGCTCGCATTGCCAGGAACCGGCGTGTAATTCGTAGATCGACAACGGTGCGCTGTTTCGCTGGCGTTCGCCCCGCGACTGCATCCAGGCGTCGTCGTGCCAGTCGATTTTCAGCGGCGAGGCGACTTTTGATGCGGTGTCCGGCGGCAGTGCGGTGGCGAGGGCCATCGGGTCAGCCTTGAGCGGCAAAATGCCGTGGGCGCCAAGGATTTCGTATTTGTACAGCTCCCCCGCTTGCAGGCGCGGAATGAACAACTCCCAGACCCCGGAAGGATGGCGCAGGCGCATCGGATGCCGACGACCGTCCCAGACGTTGAAGTCGCCGACCACCGAGACCCTTTTGGCGTTCGGAGCCCACACAGCGAAGCGCACGCCGTCGACGCCATCGACGGTCTTCAGTTGCGCGCCGAGGCAACTGCTCAAGTCCCGGTGATTGCCCTCGGCGAACAGATACAAATCCATCTCGCCGAGTAACGGGCCAAAGCTGTAAGGGTCCTCGGCGAGTTGCTCGCCGCCGGCCCAACGGGTTCGCAACAGATAGGGCCGGGCCCGCTCGAAGTGCCCGACGAACAGCCCTGGGGTTTGGGTGGTCTCAAGGCTGCCGAGTTCTTCCCCGGATTCCTTGTCCACCACCTGCACGCTCAAGGCGTCCGGCAGATAGGCTCGAATGAATTGCCCGCCAGCGCCATCGCCATGCGGGCCGAGAATTGCAAAGGGGTCTCGGTGCTCGGCGCGTACCAATGCATCGATATCCCGCGCTCTGGGCAGCAGCGCCTCATTAACGTGCCCCTGTTCCTTGTTCGAGAAACTCATGACTACTCTCCACCAAGATCGGAAAAGGGTTTAAGCCCACTCAATAATCCATATAAACCGTGCAACGGCACAGGCAACCAGGTGGGGCGATTTTCCGCCTCATAGGCCACTTCATAAGCCGCCTTCTCCAGACCGAACAACGCCAGCGCAGCGTCTTCGCCTTCAGGATCTTGCCATGCATGAGCAAGACTAGCTGCCGCCAGCCGATAAGCGTCGACAAATGATTGTCGCGCCTCTTTCAGATAACGATCGGCGACTCGTTGACGCGCCGCCTGGGCGTCGGCGGTGTTGTCGACATTGTGCACGTTGATGACCATCGCCGCGGCGTAATCGAAGGAACGCAACACGCCGCTGACATCTTTATAGGGGCTGTGTTTGCCCCGACGCTCATGCAGCGGCCGTGCCGGTTCGCCCTCGAAATCGATCAGGTAGGCATCGCCCTTGATCACCAGCACCTGCCCCAGATGCAAGTCGCCATGGACGCGGATACGCAAGCCACCCGCAGCCTTTTTACCCAGGTCCTGGACATGACTGAGGATCGCCTTCTTGTTGTCCAGCAATCGACTGACCAATGCCTGATCCGTGGCGTTCAGTTCGGTTTGATGCTGCTTGAGCAAGTTCAGGGCGTGTTCCAGTTGGGCCGCCACGTCCTTGGCCGAGGCCAGGGCCTCTTTCTGGGTGGTGATCTGTGGAGCGAAGTCCGAATTGGCGCTCGGGGTCGCCAACACCTGATGCATTTCTCCCAGGCGCTGACCGAGCATGCCGGCGAAATCCTTCAGCTCGCCGAGGGCGTTGTAGTGCTGCTCCTGTTCCGACACAGCATCGGCGAGTTCGTCGCGAAGCGCCCGTTCAAGGTTGTTCCGGGTCCACTCCCACGCATCGCCCTGATTGCTCAAGTAGCCTTGGGCGATCATCAACAGCGTGTCCTCGCCCGCCGCATCACGACGAATCACCGCCCCCAGCAGCGGCGAAATATTCTGGAAACCGGCATGGGTCAGGTACGCACTCATTTCCAGTTCCGGGTGCACCCCTGACGCGACCTTGCGGATCAGTTTCAGCACCAGGCTGCTGCCGATCACCACCGAACTGTTGGATTGCTCGGCGGACAGGTACCGCACCTCCGATTCGGCAGTCAGGCCGAGTTTGGCCAGTTCGCCGCTAGGTTCGAAACGGATCTCGCCGCCGTCCGATGACAACACCAACCCGGCCTGCATGCTCTGCAACACGGCATGAATAAAGCTCTCGAGGCTGAAGGCGTCGGTGATCAGGCCAACCTGACGACCACGCCGGACCCTGGCCAGCGCCAATTGCTGCGGCAAGGCCGCGCCAACCTGTTCCTCGGAGATAAAACCGAATGGCAACTGATAGCGGCTGGTCTGACCGCCCCTGATAACATCGATTTCACCTAACAACACCGGATGCTGCGGGTCGCCGAAGCGCACGCCGTAAGCGAGGCTGACGCTGTCGATGGTGCCATCCTTGCCGGCAAACCAGCGGCGGTTCTGCAACCAGCTCGGCAGAATGCTCTGCTCCAGCATGCCGCGAGACGGCGCTTCGAGCAGCTCTTCCATGCGTTTCTTCAGTACCAGAGTGGTGAAATCCGGCAGGCTTTGCGCCGGTTCCACGTGCCAGCTCGGCATCTGGTTTTCCGCCGCCAGCCCGAACCAATAAAAGCCGTAAGGCGCCAGCGTCAGCAGGAACGTCAACTGGCCGATGGGCGGAAACGCATTGCCGCCGAGCATCTCCACCGGAACCATGCCGACATAAGCCGACAGATCCAGCTCCACTGCTTGCGCGCTACGGGACACGTTGGCCACGCACAGAATGATCTCGTGCTTGCCGTCCGCGCCGGTGAATTCGCGGGTATACGCCAGAACCCGTCGATTGCTCGGCGAGAGCATCTTCAGCGTCCCGCGACCGAAGGCCTTGGACTGCTTGCGCACCGCGAGCATGCGTCGGTTCCAGTTCAACAACGAATGGGGGTCACCGGCCTGGGTTTCGACGTTGACCGACAGGTAGCCATAGAGCGGGTCCATGATCGGCGGCAGCACCAGGCTGGCCGGGTCGGCGCGGGAAAAACCGCCGTTACGGTCGATCGACCACTGCATCGGCGTGCGCACGCCGTCGCGGTCGCCGATGTAGATATTGTCGCCCATGCCGATTTCATCGCCGTAATACAGGGTCGGCGTGCCAGGCATCGACAGCAGCAGGCTGTTAAGCAATTCGACACGACGGCGATCGCGCTCCATCAACGGCGCCAGACGCCGACGAATCCCCAGGTTGATCCGCGCCCGTCGATCGGCCGCGTAGTAATTCCACAGGTAATCGCGCTCCCTGTCGGTGACCATTTCCAGGGTCAGCTCATCGTGGTTGCGCAGAAAAATCGCCCACTGGCAGTTGGCCGGGATTTCCGGAGTCTGGCGCAAAATATCGGTGATCGGGAAGCGATCTTCCTGAGCTAGCGCCATGTACATGCGCGGCATCAACGGGAAGTGAAAGGCCATGTGGCATTCGTCACCGTTCAAGCCCTTGGCATCGGTGTCTCCGAAGTACAGCTGCGTGTCTTCCGGCCATTGATTGGCCTCGGCCAGCAGCATTCTGTCCGGGTAATTGGCGTCGATTTCGGCACGGATCTGCTTGAGGACGTCGTGGGTCTCGGGCAGGTTTTCGTTGTTGGTGCCATCGCGCTCGATCAGGTACGGGATCGCGTCCAGCCGCAGACCGTCGATGCCCATGTCGAGCCAATAGCGCATCACCGACAGCACGGCTTTCATCACTTGCGGATTATCGAAGTTCAGGTCCGGTTGGTGCGAATAGAAACGGTGCCAGAAGTACTGACCGGCCACCGGGTCCCAGGTCCAGTTGGACTTTTCGGTATCGAGAAAGATGATGCGCGTGCCGTCGTATTTCTGATCGTTATCGGACCAGACGTAGAAGTCTCGGGCCGCCGAACCGGGCTTGGCCTTGCGCGCGCGCTGGAACCACGGGTGCTGGTCCGAGGTGTGATTGATGACCAGCTCGGTAATGACTCGAAGGCCACGTTTGTGGGCCTCGGAAATGAAGCGTTTGGCATCGGCCAGAGTGCCGTAGTCGGCATGCACGCCACGGTATTCAGCGATGTCGTAACCGTCGTCGCGCCGTGGCGAGGGGTAGAACGGCAATAGCCAGATGGTATTGACGCCCAGGTCGGCAATGTAATCGAGCTTGGCGATAAGGCCGGGAAAGTCGCCGATCCCGTCGTTGTTGGAGTCGAAAAAAGACTTAACGTGAACCTGATAGATCACCGCATCCTTGTACCAGAGCGGGTCCTTGATGAAGGCGGCTGACCTGGGTTTCTTCGCCATTTGAAACTCCTGTTAATACTAGAGAACGCCTTGGCCGAGAGCGTGGGAACGATCATGACGGTGCGGTAATCCTCCAAATCCCGAACGGAAGATGCCACGGTTCAATCCGCATGAACTGATACTTGCCGTGCCAGGTCCAGCGGTGGCCGTTCATCAAGTCTTCGCCCTGGGTGCTGGCTTCATCGGGCAAACCCATTTCCCACAGCGGCAATTCGAAGTTCGCCTCCTGGGCGTGATGCGGATCGAGGCTGACCGCCACCAGAATGAAATTGCTGCCGTCAACGCTGCGTTTGCCGAAGTACAAAATATTGTCGTTCCAGGCGTTATAGACCTTCAGGCCCAGGTGCGTGTGCAGTGCCGGGTTCTGTCGACGGATGCGGTTGAGCTGGGCGATTTCGGCAATGATGTTGCCCGGCGCGTTGAAGTCCCGCGGGCGGATTTCGTACTTCTCGGAATTGAGGTATTCCTCCCGGCCCGGCACCGGTGCCGCTTCACACAGTTCGAAGCCCGAGTACATGCCCCAAAGGCCGGAGCCCATGGTCGCCAGCGCAGCACGAATCAGAAAACCCGCGCGCCCGGATTCATGCAGGAACGTCGGGTTGATGTCCGGCGTGTTGACGAAAAAGTTCGGTCGGTAGCATTCACGCCACGGTGACTCGTTGAGTTCGGTGAAATAGGTTGCCAGCTCGGCCTTGGTGTTGCGCCAGGTGAAATAGGTATAGCTCTGGGAGTAACCGACCTTGCCCAAACGCGCCATCATCGCCGGCGTGGTAAAGGCTTCGGCGAGGAAGATCACCTCGGGATACAGTGCCCGCACATCGGCGATCATCCACTGCCAGAATGGCAACGGTTTGGTGTGAGGGTTATCGACGCGAAACAGCTTCACGCCCTCCTCGACCCAACCCACGACCACATCGCGCAACTCGATCCACAGGCTGGGAATCGCGTCCACGGCATAGAAGTCGACGTTGACGATGTCCTGATATTTCTTCGGCGGGTTCTCGGCATATTTGATCGTGCCGTCCGGCCGCCAGCTAAACCAGCCGGGATGTTGTTTGAGCCACGGGTGGTCCTGGGAACACTGAATCGCAAAGTCGAGGGCGATTTCCAGCCCATGCTCGGCGGCGGCCGCGACGAGCCGGCGAAAGTCCTCACGCGTGCCCAATTCCGAGTGAATCGCCTCGTGCCCGCCCTCTTCGCTGCCGATGGCATAAGGGCTGCCCGGATCGTCGGGGCCGGCAATCAACGAGTTGTTCGGGCCTTTGCGGTAGCTGCGGCCGATCGGGTGGATCGGCGTGAAATACAGCACGTCAAAGCCCATGTCCTGGATCATTGGCAGCCGCGAATGCACGTCATTGAAGGTGCCGTGGCGGGCCGGGTCATCGGTGATCGAGCGCGGAAACAGTTCATACCAACTGGCGAACTGCGCCAGCGCTCGCTCTACGTCCACCGGGTATTCAGGGCTCAGGCTCAGGAAGGGACGATGGTCGGCCTGGGCCATCAAGTCCGCGCTACGCTGGTGCAGAAACAAAGCGACCTGCTCGGTTTCGAGCAGACCGGACAATTCATGATGCAACGCCGCCAGCTGTTCACTGAGGTGCCCTTCGGAACGTTCGGCGGCCTGCTGGACGTGAGTGCGCCCTTCCTGCAATTCCAGGCTGACCGATATGCCGACGGCATGTTTTTTCTCCAGCTCATAACAAAAACTGGCGTATTGATCGATCCAGGCTTCGAGGCAGAACACATAACGCCCCTGCTTCTTGACACGAAACCGGCCCTGCCAGCCGTTATTGCCCAACTCGGCCATTACTTCGCTCTGCCAGGTATCCTCGCCTTCGGCACGCCAGCGAATGCGTACGGCCAGTTTGTCGTGACCGTCGGCAAACACTTTGCTGGTCACCACCACGTCCTGATCGATGATGGCTTTAACGGCAAATTGCCCGCCATCGAGGGTCGGCATGGTGTTTTCGATCACGATCCGCGGTAGCAATAATGCCTGAGACAGCGGGATATGCGGGTTGTAGCTCAGTTCTGTGGGTTTTTCAGCGGTCATCGAGCATCTCTCCTTAACGCCCCAAGGACGCTCTTGTGCCTGGTCGTCGTTCAGACGAAGCGCTCTGCCCCGACATGAACTCACTTAGGTTCCGAACAGCAGGCGCCGGTAAAAGTTCACAGGGATTTGTCGGAATCAAATCCTTTGCGCAGTGGTCAACCAACTTAAGCACGACTCACGCCATGCGCCACTGGAGACGCCATCAATGAGCATCCCGATTCCGGCCGAGACACCCGATCCGAACATCGACAACCCGCCAACCCCGCCGACCGAGCCGCAACCGGTGCCTGAGCAGGAGCCGCCGGGCACCCCGGCACCGCCAAGGGAAGAACCGCCGACGACCAAACCGCCGGTGATTGTCACACCGCAAGCCTATAGAACGACGACCAACTGCGCCGACAGAGGCGAAGATCACTCCTGAAAACAGATCACCGATGAAAAAAACAACAAAAAACTACCTTTCGTCGCCTGATCTACTGCGACGCAATGTAAATATCAGAACGCAACTTACATTAATTTAGGAAGCGTACTACAAACGTCCTCAGACATTTCTAGACCTGCAAAAACTCTCCCAAACTCTCCCCACCAAATAAAACATTGTAACCATCAGAAAACTCTAAATATTCCAAAGAGAATCCAACTGTTTACACGTTAAATTGAACAAGAAGAAACACACTCGAAAGCTCGCAAGATTATTTACTTTTCCTCGCAGGAAACTTCCCACAACGAAAAACACTGGAGCTTGCAACTCGTCCCGTCAAAGGCTAAAAATCAAGTGTCACGCTTAGAAGCAACCAGAACGCTAAAGGGAAAGAGAAGAAAACATGCCAAACACCACCCTTCAACGCGCAACCAGGCTCAGCCTGATCTTCATAAAAGAGCAATTAAAAGAGCCCACTGCTTTTTTCTGGACAATCCTGTCGCCCGCCGCACTATTTTATCTACTCGCCTATTCAAAAGGACACACACCACCTTATACGTCGAACTATATTGAAACCACAGCCTGGTTCTATGCTTACATTTCTTCCAGCGTCGCTTTTTTTGGCTTTTCTTTTTACATTATTGGTCGCAGGGAAAGCGGATTCACAAGATCTTTCATTTACAAGCTTGAAGCTCGATTGATATTTCTATTGGGTCAGTTTTTCGCTTACTCGCTCATATCAATATTGTATTGCCTGGCATTTTATTGCCTGACGCGCCCCTCCTTTGGGCTACTGTCCATGAGTGAGGCATTACATATCGCTGTTCGATTCTATTTTTGCTTTCTACTGTTCAGCATACCCGGCCTGTTATTAACGCTCCCCCCCATCACATTTCAAAACGCAAATACTTTTTTTTCGATTGCTTCATTCTCAATGCTGATTTTAGGTATTTACGGAGCCAGCACCTCATCGTCCTCTTCAAGCCTGATCCAGGCTTTTAATCCCTTAGCCATGGCCAACGATATTATTTCTCACGAAATCATGGATAACCAGCAACTGATATTAGCTATTGTCGCTCTGTTCTTGAGTGCGTTTCTGTTAACGCTGCATAACCTGAGGGTAAATCCAGTATGGAGTAGATATTAATGAGCCTGCTAAACATCAACAACCTCTCCTTCAGCTATATGGAAAAGCCCATACTCATCAACGCATCAATGCATGTGGAATCAGGTTCAATCGTAGGGTTGCTTGGTCCCAACGGGAGTGGGAAAACCACTTTTTTCGACATCATATGCGGATTAACCAATAATAAAAAAACCGAAATAATCAGTACATTCAAAAATCAACTGTACTTATCCCAATCCCTTAGCACGCCACACACGCTCCGCATGTTTGATATTTTTAAGCTGACCACGCTTTTCTGTTCTTCAGAGCCTATTAGTCAGCAGCGTGTCCTGGAGAAGCTTCGAGTATGGAGTCCGGAAATCATTGACCGATACAGGGCCATATGGAACAAGAAATCGGCGATCTGCAGTTATGGTGAAAAACGCTGGTTTTTCACCATAACCTTGCTGGCGCTCAGTGCAGATCTGGTCATTCTGGATGAACCCAGTGCAGGGGTTGATCCGGAGTTCCGCCACTACATCTGGAAGTGCCTGAGGGGTGCGGCCCATGAGGGAGCGGCCATTCTGGTTTCCTCTCACAACATTGAAGAAGTAGCCGCCAATTGTGATCGTTTCTACATGATTAGCGAACATACGTTTAAGCCATTCCGGTCTGGAGATGAATTCAAAAGGCACTACCACGCAAGCAGCCTTGACGAAGCGTTCATCTGCGCCGCAGCAGCAACCACTGGTAGTTAATTCGGCAGGCATTCCACCAAGGGAGCTACGGCTTATGTTCATGCTCATTCTTTTCCAGCAGCTTCACAACCCTCGGCATCACCCCCAGTATCACCAACGCCAACAACGTACTAAGCACCGCCGTCGCCTCGCGGCCCAACCCGGCCGAAACGCCAATGGCCGCCGTCATCCACAACCCGGCGGCGGTGGTCAGGCCTTTGACATGGGCCTCGTCGCCATCGGTGTTTTTCAGGATAGTCCCGGCACCGAGAAAGCCGATGCCGGCGATCACGCCTTGTACTACCCGGCTCATGGCATCGGCCTGGGATCCTGACATCTGTGGCACCAGCACAAACAGCGCCGCGCCCAGCGCCACCAGCATATGGGTGCGAACCCCGGCGGCCTTGCCCTTCTGTTCACGTTCGAAACCGAGAATGCCGCCCAGCAAGGCGGCCATTAGCAATCGCACGGTAATGCGCGTGAGTTGTGAAGCGTCGCCGATGTCAGTGAACTCCGCTTGCAACGTGACCCAAACCTCGTGCCACCAGGTGTCCATGGTGCAGTCCTTGTGATGGTGTACTGACTCGATACAAGGTGGACCGCACCCGCCATTAATCGGTTGCACAGAACGATGACCGGCAGATGGGTCCTAACATTTCAGAATCCGCAGAAAAAGGACACCGCCATGACCGTGCGCATCGAAAACCAGACCTGCTTCTTCATCACCAGGAACGGCGAAGAAATTCGTCTTTGTGCCGATGTCACCATCATCACTGACGCGGAAAAATCCATGTCGGCGGTCGACCTCGACGGCCAGCGCATCTACATCACCGAAGCAGAAGCCGATGCATTGACCGTAGCAGGCGCAGTGGATGGTCGCCGACATTTGAAGGCCACGGACAGTGATTCGGTGATTTGACTGACCTGCATCAACAACCGGCGCAAGCACTTCACATAGGCCTTTGCGGCCCCCATTGCGGGTGCATCAAGTTGTCGCAGGAAGGTGCCAAAAACTCATCTGATCCGCTTTTTATTGCTTTAGCTGAGTCTGTTATGCAAACAGATCGCTGGTCATAGTGCTCAGGCCTGATGGAGGCTGATGAGCGAAAGACCATGAGCGATAGAATCCCCGTCCGAACCGTTGAACCTGCCTCATTTATAAAAAACAATGAGCCTTTGCGTCCAAAGATAAAGGCCAAGTCCAGCGATAACCTGATCCACACTCGCAGCTTCACGGGTTTGTTCCGCACGCTGCGCATGAGTGGCGCGGGGGTTCTGTTTCTGCTGTTCTTCGGCACTGTGTGGCTGAACTGGGGTGGTCGTCAGGCGGTGCTCTGGGACCTTTCCGAAAGCAAATTCCACATCTTCGGCGCAACCTTCTGGCCACAGGATTTCATCCTGCTTTCAGCGCTGCTGATCATCGCCGCGTTCGGCCTGTTTGCGATCACCGTGTTTGCCGGTCGGGTCTGGTGCGGTTACACCTGCCCGCAGAGCTCCTGGACCTGGATCTTCATGTGGTGCGAGAAGATCACCGAAGGCGAACGCAACCAGCGAATCAAGCTGCAAGCAGCGCCCTGGGGCCTGAACAAACTGATCCGCCGCTCGGCCAAACACACCCTGTGGCTGGCGATCAGCCTGCTCACCGGCCTGACGTTTGTCGGCTATTTCACACCGATCCGGCCCCTGGCCGAAGAGCTGCTGACCTTGCAAATCGGCGGTGTCAGTCTGTTCTGGGTGCTGTTTTTCACCGGTGCCACTTACATCAATGCCGGCTGGCTGCGCGAAGCGGTGTGCATGCACATGTGCCCGTATGCTCGGTTCCAGAGCGTGATGTTCGACAAGGACACCCTGACCATTTCCTACGACGTGACTCGTGGCGAAAACCGTGGCCCGCGCAAACGAGATATCAAACCCGTCGAAGTCGGTTTGGGTGATTGCATCGACTGCCAGTTGTGCGTGCAGGTCTGCCCGACCGGCATCGACATCCGCGATGGCTTGCAGATGGAATGCATCGGTTGCGCGGCGTGCATCGACGCCTGTGATTCGATCATGGACAAAATGGGCTACGCCCGTGGGCTGATCAGCTACACCTCGGAGCACGAATTGCAGGGTGGCAAGACCCACCTGCTGCGCCCGCGCTTGATTGGCTACACCGCGGTGCTGCTGCTGATGATCGGCGCCCTTGTCCTGGCGCTGGTGGAGAGGCCAATGGTGTCGCTGGACGTGAGCAAGGACCGTGGCCTGTTCCGCGAGAACAGTGCGGGCCAGATCGAAAACATCTACAGCCTGAAGGTCATCAACAAGACCCAGCAACGTCAGGATTATCGATTGACGCTGGTCGATGGTAACGGCTTTCAGTTGCAAGGCAAGACCGAATTAAGCCTGGCAGCCGGTGAGATCGTCGACGTACCGGTGTCGGTGGCGATGACCACAGATCGCCCGAGCAGCAGCTCGCAAACCATCAGTTTCAAGATTGTCGGCAGCGATGAGTCGGACATCTACAGCGTGGCCAAGAGCCGGTTTGTTGCACCGATGAACCGCTGAGCCTTTAAGATGGCGAGCGCTTCGCGCTCGTTCGCGGGCAAGTCGGACCGCGAAGAGGCCACCCCCGGTTTTCCAGAATGCCCCCAACTCGAGCACTCGATGAAACGCTACGAAAAATTCGCCGACGACATTGCTGAACTGATCCGCTCCGGCGTCCTCGGCCCCGGCCAGCGAGTGCCGTCGGTACGCTATGCCAGCCAGACTTACGGCGTCAGCCCGTCCACGGTGTTCCAGGCCTATTACCTGCTCGAACGCCGTGGTCTGATCCGCGCTCGGCCGCGTTCCGGTTACTTCGTCAATGCGCATGCACCGAGCCCGTTCTCAGAGCCGGTGATCAGCAGCCAGGTCAGCGAGTCCACTGAAGTCGACGTCAGCGAACTGGTGTTCTCGGTGCTGGACTCGATCAAGGACCCGACCACCGTGCCTTTCGGCTCGGCCTTTCCCAGCCCCACGCTGTTCCCGCTGCAACGGTTGTCCCGCTCACTGGCCAGTGCCGCCCGAGACATGGACCCGCGCATGGTGGTCACCGATATGTCGCCGGGTAACCCGCAACTGCGTCGGCAAATCGCCCTGCGCTATATGGTCGGCGGACTGATGTTGCCCATGGAAGAGTTGCTGATCACCAACGGCGCGCTCGAAGCCCTTAACCTGTGCCTGCAAGCCGTCACCGAACCCGGTGATCTGGTGGCCATCGAAGCCCCGGCGTTCTACGCCAGCCTGCAGGTGCTGGAACGGTTGAAACTCAAAGCGGTGGAAATTCCCGTCCACCCGCGAGACGGCATCGACCTTGGCGTGCTCGCCCAAACCCTGGAACGGCACCCGATCAAGGCTTGCTGGTGCATGACCAGTTTCCAGAACCCCATGGGCGCAACCATGCCCGAAGCGAAGAAGCAGGAATTGGTGGAGCTGTTACGCAGCCATCAGGTGCCGCTGATCGAGGACGATGTCTACGCCGAGCTTTATTACGGCCAACAGGCGCCAAAACCGGCCAAGGCTTTCGACACCGAAGGGCTGGTGATGCACTGCGGCTCGTTCGCCAAGAGCCTGGCCCCTGGTTACCGCATCGGCTGGGTCGCCGCCGGGCGCTATGCGCAAAAAATCGAACGTCTGAAACTCATGACCTCACTCTGCGCCTCGATGCCCGCCCAGGCCGCCATCGCCGATTACCTGCAACACGGCGGCTACGACCGGCACCTGCGCAAACTGCGTTACGCCCTGGAAGAACAGCAAAGCGCCATGCTCGCCGCCATCGCCCGCTACTTCCCGGCGCAGACCCGCGTCAGCCAACCAGCCGGTGGTTACTTCCTGTGGCTGGAACTGCCGCCGCAGATGGATTCGTTGAAGTTGTTTCAGATGGCATTGGCGCAGGGGATCAGCATCGCGCCGGGGCCGATCTTTTCACCGACCCAGCGGTTCAGGAATTGTATTCGATTGAATTACGGCAGCCCTTGGACCGAGGATTCGGAGAAGGCGATGGAGACGTTGGGGCGGATTGTGCGGTCGTTCTGAAGGTTTGATGTTGTCTGGGCTATCGCCTTCGCGAGCAAGCCCGCTCCCACAGTGGATTGGTGTGAACACAACATTTGTGAACATCACCGTCCCCTGTGGGAGCGGGCTTGCTCGCGAAGAGGCCAGAACAGACAAAGCAAAGTCCGGGATTAACGCCCGCCCCCCAGGTCGACGAAAGTCCCCGTCGCATAAGAAGCCTTATCCGACAACAACCACACAATCGCCTCCGCCACTTCATCCGGCCGGCCGCCCCGAGCCATCGGGATCGCCGACTCCAGCTTGCTGACCCGATCCGGATCACCGCTCAATGCATGGAAATCGGTGTAGATGTAACCAGGCCGCACGGCGTTGACGCGAATCCCCTCACCCGCCACTTCCTTGGACAGACCGATGGTGAAGCTGTCCAGCGCACCTTTGGACGCTGCGTAATCCACGTATTCGTTAGGCGAGCCCAATCGCGAGGCGACCGACGACACGTTGACGATGCTGCCACCCTGCCCACCGTGCTTGGGCGACATACGCAGAATCGCGTGTTTGGCGCAGAGGATCGGTGCCAGAACGTTGGTTTTGAGGATTTTCAGAATTCGGAATTCAGACATTTCGTCGATCCGTGACTTTTGCCCGACGGTGCCGGCGTTGTTCACCAGCGCCGTGACCCGACCGAGTTCGGTGTCTACGCGATGGAACAGACCGATCACTTCGTCTTCGATGCTGACATCAGCGCGTACTGCAATGGCTTGGGCGCCGAGTGCGCGGACTTGCTCCAGCACACTGTGCGCCGCCTGTTCATCAGACTGATAGTTGATACAGATCCGATAGCCCTGCTCTGCGGCCAACAGGGCCGTGGCGGCGCCGATTCCACGGCTAGCGCCGGTGATGACGATGACTTTGTCCATGCTGGCTTTCCCCCATTTCAAGCGTAAGCAGTCGGGGCCAAGAATAACCGTCATCGGCGGGTTTTGCATGGGTTGTGTGGCGCCTGTTCGGACGCCTTCGCGGGCAAGCCTCGCTCCTACAGGATCTCATCATCTGTAGGAGCGAGGCATGCCCGCGAAGAACGATAACGCGGTCTATCAGCCCGCCGCCAATTGCTCCCCGCGGTGAATATCGGCCATGAAGCGATCGGCCGGCAACGGATGCCCCAGCAGGTAACCCTGCAACGAGTCGCACCCCAGTTGGGTCAGGAAGTCTTGCTGGACACCGGTTTCCACCCCTTCGGCCACAATCCGCAAACCCAATGCCTGGCCGAGTGCAACGATGGCCGACACGATGGCCGCATCGTCGCTGTCGTGTTCCAGATCGCGGACAAAACCCCGATCAATCTTCAGCTCATTGGCCGGTAGGCGCTTGAGGTACATCAAGCTCGAATAACCGGTGCCAAAGTCATCGATGGACAGGTCGACGCCCATTTCCGAGAGTTCCTGCAGCACCGTCATGCTCGCATCTGCATCGCTCATGGCGGTGGTTTCAGTGATTTCCAGAGTCAGGCTGTTGGCCGGCAGATGATGAGTGACCAAGGCCTTGGCGACACTCTGGACCAACCCGGCGTGGCAGAACTGCAAGGCCGAGAGGTTCACCGCGATGCGCCAGTCGGTGTAACCGAGCACGTACCACTCACGCATCTGACGACAGGCTTCGTTGAGCACCCACTCGCCAATTGGAATGATCAGCCCGGTCTTCTCCGCAAGATCGATGAAGCTGTCCGGCTGCAGCATGCCTTGAGTCGGATGCACCCAGCGCAGCAACGCCTCGGCGCCCACCGCTCGGCCAGTGCCAGCGTCGAACTTGGGTTGGTAATAGAGACTGAACTGCTGCTGATCGACGGCATTGCGCAGGTCTTGCAGCAATTGCAGCTGTTTGCGCGCGTTGCTGTTCATCGAAGCGTCGAAGAAGCGGTGGCCGTTTTTCCCGGCGCCCTTGGCGTGATACATCGCGGCGTCGGCATTCATCAGCAGCTCCTCGGCGGTCTGACCATTGCCCGGATAGAGTGCGATGCCGACGCTGGCGGAAATCTGCAAGTCATGTTCGGCGACCCGGAACGAGCGCCCGATCAGACCGACTTGACGCGCCGCCAGGTTCAGCGCGTCGTTCGGCTCGGTGAGTTGCACCAGCAGCACAAATTCATCGCCGCCGATCCGCGCCAGGGTGTCTTGGCTACGCAAATCCTCGCGCAGACGCAAGCCGACCTCGCGCAACAACTGGTCGCCCATGTGGTGCCCGAAGGCATCGTTGACCGGTTTGAAGCCATCCAGATCGATAAACATCAAGGCGAAACAGCCGCCCTGCTCCTGCACCCTCGACATCGCCTGATCGATACGATCGGCCAGCAATACCCGGTTCGGCAGACCGGTCAGCGTATCGTGCAGCGCCAGTTGGGTGAGCTCGCGATTGGCCTCGGTCAGCGATTGGGCGAGCTGCGCGGTGCGAGCCTCCAGGCGGGCATCGAGGATCGATGTCAGCAAGGCAATGCTCAACACCGCCAGGGTGGTGATCAGCACCAGATTGTCCAGGCCCTTGCCGTTCAGGCCATCGACCGCCGCACCACAGAAACTGCCGTCCGCGAAGCGCGCCGCGGCCATGCCGGTGTAGTGCATGCCGACGATGGCGACACCCATGATCACCGCCGCACCGCCGCGGATCAGACGAACATACGGCGCGTGCTGGCGCAGGCGGAACGCGATCCATAACGCCGCGCCCGACGCGCCGACGGCAATCAGTAGCGACGCACTAAACAGGGTCGGCTCGTAATCGATGCCCGGTTGCATGCGCATGGCGGCCATGCCGGTGTAATGCATCGCACTGATGCCCGCGCCCATGACCAGCGCGCCGAACGCCAATTGCCAGGCCGGCAGTTGTGGCTGGCTGACCAGCCACAGGGCAAAGCCGCACGACAGGAGCGCAATCAAGAGGGACAGCGCCGTGAGAGTAACGTCGTAGCCCAGATCGATCGGCAATGTGAAGGCGAGCATGCCGATGAAATGCATCGACCACACGCCAACGCCCATCGCAAAAGCGCCACCCGCCGTCCATAGATGCACGGCTCGGCCCTTGGCCGTGGCGATGCGTCCGGTGAGATCGAGCGCGGTATAAGAGGCCAGTATCGCCACACAGAGCGATATGAAAACCAGGGTAAAGGAATAACTACCGATGAGCATGGGACTTCTCGCGACCGCCCCCGGCTGCGCTGCGTTCATTCACGGGGAGCAAAGTCGGCGATTGTACTGATTCCGCGGGCGAACGCACTCACAAAGTCATCAAAAGGCCATCAAGGCGACGATACGTGTGATCGCTGCTCAACTGATCGTTCCCACGCTCTGCGTGGGAATGCAGCCAGGGACGCTCCGCGTCCCATGTAGAAGCGGACGCGGAGCGTCCGGTGAGGCATTCCCACGCAGAGCGTGGGAACGATCATGCGCTATTCCTTGTCGCTCACCTGAAGCTGCCCATCCCACCCGCCGCCCAGTGCGGCAATCAATTGCACGCTGGCGATCAAGCGGCTCTGCAACAAGCTCAGCACGTTGCGCTCGTTGCTCAATGCCGTGGCCTGAACCACCACCACATCCAGATAAGCAATCACTCCCGCCTTGTATTGATTGCGGGTCAAACGCAAGGATTCGCGTGCTGCATCCAGGGCTTCCTGGCGCACCTTGGCCTCGTCTTCCAGCACCTTGAGCTGCACCAGATAGTTTTCCACTTCACGCAAGCCATCGAGCACGGTCTGGCGGTACTTGGCGACAGTTTCGTCATAGGCCGCTTCGCTGCGATCGACTTCCGCCGAGCGCTGTCCACCGTCGAACAGGGTCATGGCCAGTTGCGGGCCGACCGACCAGAAGCGGTTCGGCACGCTGATCCAGTTGTTAGAGGTGCTGCTGCTATAACCGCCGTTCAGGCTCAGAGTCAGGTCCGGGTAGTAAGCGGCTTTGGCCACGCCGATATTGGCGTTGGCGGCCATCACCGAGCGCTCGGCGGAGGCAATGTCCGGACGGCGTTCCAGCAACTGCGAAGGCAGGCTCAGCGGCACTTGCGGCAATGCCGGGATGTCTGGGGTTTCGGCGAGGCTGAATTCGGCCGGCGGCAGACCAATCAGTACAGCGATGGCGTTCTCGAACTGCGCGCGCTGCCAGATCAGATCGACCATTTCCGCCTGGGTGCTTTTGAGCTGCGTGGTGGCCTGGGCCACCGCGTCCTTGCCCGAGACACCGGCGCGGTACTGGTTTTCGGTCATGGTCAGCGAGCGTTGATAGGCCTCGACCGTCGCTTCCAGCAGACGCTTCTGCTCGTCGATCACCCGCAATTGCAGGTAGTTCTGCACCAGTTCCGATTGCTGGCTCAGGCGCATCGCCGCCAGGTCGGCAAAACTCGCCTCGGCGTTGGCGGTGTCAGCTTCCAGGCCTCGGCGCAATTTGCCCCAGACGTCCGCTTCCCAGCTGACCCCGGCCTGCGCGGTATAGGTGTCACGAATACCGCTGGATGAACTGCTCAGGCTCGAACTGCTGCTACCGGTGCCCTGGCTGGAGCGGTTTTTCCCGACGGTCAGGTCCACCGTCGGGAAAAACGCCCCCCGGGCACTGCGCACCAAGGCCTGAGCCTGGCGGTACTGAGCTTCGGACTGGGCGACGGTCTGGTTGGCGCTGTTAAGTTTTTCGATCAGGCTATTGAGCTGCCGGTCGCCATATAGCTCCCACCAGGCACCACGCGCCAAAGAATCGCTGGGGTTGGCCTGACGCCAGCCAGCCGCTTCCTTGTACTGTGCGGGCGCGGCGGCTTGCGGGCGCTGGTAATCCGGGCCGATGGCGCAGGCACTGAGCATCGCCACGCACAGCGACAGGCTCAGCAGACGCGAGCCTCGGGCCGTGATCAGCGGTGCAGCCAGGTTGAACAGCGAACGGTCAGTCATAGCGGAGTTTCCAGAGCAGCATCGGTACGCACCCCACGCCAGCGGTTGAAACGATGGCGCAGATTGTCGAGATAGAGGTAAACCACCGGGGTGGTGTAAAGGGTCAGCACCTGACTGAAGACCAGCCCGCCGATGATGGTCAAACCCAGCGGCTGACGCATTTCCGCCCCTTCGGCCCGGCTCAGCAACAACGGTAAGGCACCGAGGATGGCCGCCAGGGTGGTCATCAGAATCGGCCGCAGCCGCTGCAGACAGGCGCTGCGGATCGATTCCAATGGCTCCAGGCCTTGGTGCCGTTCCAGTTGCAGCGCCAGGTCGATCATCAGAATGGCGTTTTTCTTCACCACACCAATTAGCAAGAACAGCCCGAGCAAGGAGATCAGGCTGAACTCACCGCCCAACACATAGATCGACAACAACGCTCCGACTCCGGCCGACGGCAAGGTCGAGAGAATGGTCAGCGGATGAATGTAGCTTTCATACAAAACACCCAGCACCAGATACACCGCCACCAGCGCGCCGAGAATCATCCACGGCTGACTCTTCTGGGTGGCGGCAAACGCATCGGCGGTACCGGCCATTTTCGCGATGACGTCTTCCGGCAGACCGACCTTGGCAATCGCCCGCTCGATAGCCGCCGAGCCTTGCTCCACCGTCACGCCTTCGGCCATGTCGAACGCGATGCTTTCCGAAGCGAACTGGCCTTCGTGGCTGACCCGGTCGTCTTCCAGACTGTTTTCATAGTGGGCAATGGTCGACAGCGGAATCCGCGCGCCGTCAGCCGTGATCACTTTGACCTGATTCAGGGTGATCGGGTCTTGCGCGTATTTCGGGTTGACCTCCATCACCACCTGATACTGGTTGAGGCTGTCGTAGATCGTCGAAATCTGCCGCTGGCTGTAGGCGTTGTTCAGCACCGCGGTGACCATGTCCATGTCGACGCCCAAGCGCTTCGCCTGATCACGATCGACAATCAGGGTCACTTGCTGGGCGCCACGGCCCTCGCGCGCATCAATCGCCGTCAGTTCCGGCAGCGCCTTGAGCGCGGTGACGACTTTCGGATACCACTCGCGCAATGCCCCAAGATCGCCGCTTTGCAGGATGTAGGAATATTGCGAGGAACTCTGCTCGCGACCGCCGCCAAATTGCAGGTCCTGATCGGCCATCAGCATCAGCTGCGCACCGGGCACTTTGGGCATTTCCTTGCGCAGGCGTTCGATGACTTTCTGCGCAGACAGGTTGCGCTCCTTGATTGGCTTCAATCGCACCAGCATGAAGGCGTTGTTGATGCCGTTGTTGCCGCCGATGAACCCGGCGACGCTCTCCACTGCCTCGTCCTTGAGCACGGCGCGGCGAAAGATCTCCATCTTCGGCTGCATCACGCTGAACGACAGGCCGTCGTCACCGCGCACAAAACCGATCAACTGGCCGGTATCCTGCTGGGGTAAAAATGTTTTAGGAACAACGACATACAGCGCTATGTTCACGCCAATCGTCACCATCAGACTGAGCAAGGTCAGCCGACGGTGACGCAGCACCCAGTCGAGGCTGCTGGCATATTTGCCGACCATCCATTCGTTGGTCCGCTGGCTCCAGCGTTGCAGGCGGTTTTCCTGCCCCGGCGTATGCGGCTTGAGCCAGCGGGCGCAGAGCATCGGCGTCAGCGTCAGCGACACCAGCAACGACACCACAATGGCCGCCGCCAGGGTGATGGAAAACTCGCGGAACAGGCTTTCGATGATCCCGCCCATGAACAGGATCGACAGGAACACCGCCACCAGCGAGACGTTCATCGACAGCAGGGTGAAACCGACTTCCTGGGCCCCGAGGTACGCGGCCTTCATTGGCGGCACGCCCTTGTCGATGTGCCGGGAAATGTTCTCCAGCACCACGATGGCGTCGTCCACCACCAGCCCGGTGGCCAGGATCAGCGCCATCAGCGACAGGTTGTTCAGGGAGAACCCGTAGAGGTACATCACCGCAAACGTGCCCACCAGCGACACCGGCACCGCCAGGGTCGGAATCAGCGAGGCACGGAAATTACCGAGGAACAGGAATACCACCAGAATCACCAGCGCCACGGCAATCAGCAGGGTCATTTCCGCTTCATGCAGGGTGGCCTTGATCACCGGCGAACGGTCCATCGCCAGGTTCAGCTTGACGCTGGCCGGCAGCACCGCCTGCAACGCCGGCAACTGCGCCTTGATTTCGTCGACTGTCTCGATGATGTTGGCCCCGGCCTGGCGGTTGATCACCAGCAATACCGCCGCGTTGTCATTGAAGAATCCGCTGTTGTAGCGGTCCTCGACGCCATCGCTGACCTTGGCCACATCCTTCAGGCGCAGGGCCGCGCCGTCCGCGTAGTGAATGATCAGCGACTCGTAATCCTTGGCTTTTTCCAGTTGATCGTTGGCCTGCACCTGCCACAGCCGCTGGCCGTCTTCGACCGAGCCCTTGGGCCGGCGCACGTTGGAATTGGCGATGGTGTTGCGCACATCGTCCAGCGCCACGCCGTACTGGTTGAGCGCCTGGGGTTCGAGTTCGATGCGCACCGCCGGCAACGAGCTGCCACCGATTTGCACTTCACCGACGCCCTGCACCTGCGACAGGCTCTGCGACAAAATGGTCGAGGCCAAGTCATAGAGCTGGCCTTTTTTCAGCACATCCGAGGTCAGCGACAGCACCATGATCGGCGCCTGGGACGGGTTGACCTTCTTGTAGGTCGGCATGCTGCGCATCCCGCTCGGCAGCAAATTGCGCGAAGCGTTGATCGCCGCCTGCACTTCCCGCGCCGCGCCGTTGATGTCGCGGTCCAGATCGAACTGCAAAATCACCCGCGTCGAACCCTGGCTGGAACGGCTGCTCATGGTATTGACCCCGGCGATCGCGCCGAAGGAACGCTCAAGCGGCGTGGCCACGGTCGAGGCCATGACCTCCGGGCTCGCACCGGGCAGGCTCGCCTGGACCACGATCACCGGAAAATCCATCTGCGGCAGCGGCGATACCGGTAACAGGCCGAAGCTCACGCCGCCCAGCAATATGATCGCCAGGCTCAACAACATCGTCGCGACCGGGCGCTTGATGAAAGGTCCGGACAGGTTCATGGCTGTTCTACCGGTTCCACAGACTCGGACTTACGGCCCCAGCGCCGCCCGAGGCGGTCGAAGTACAAGTAAATGACGGGCGTGGTAAACAGCGTCAGCACCTGACTCACCAGCAAGCCACCGACCATCACCAGACCCAAAGGCTGGCGCAGTTCCGCACCGGAACCGGTGGCCAGCATCAATGGCACCGCGCCGAACAACGCGGCCAGGGTGGTCATCAGAATCGGCCGGAAGCGCAGCAGCGCGGCCTGATAGATCGCGGTTTGCGGGTCCATGCCTTGGTTACGTTCCGCCTCAAGGGCGAAGTCGATCATCATGATCGCGTTCTTTTTCACGATACCGATCAGCAGGATGATGCCGATGATCGCGATCATCCCCAGGTCATTGCCGCTCAACAGCAACGCGAGCAAGGCGCCGACCGCCGCCGAGGGCAAGGTCGAGAGAATGGTGATCGGGTGAATGTAACTCTCGTAGAGCACGCCGAGCACGATGTACATGGTCACCACCGCCGCCAGAATCAGCAGCAAAGTGCTCGACAGCGACGCCTGGAACGCTTCGGCCGCACCCTGGAACTGTGTCTGCACGCCAATCGGCATGCCGATGTCTTTCTGCACCTGATCGATGATCTCCACCGCATGCCCCAGTGCCACGCCGGGCGCCAGGTTGAAGGACATCATCACCGCCGGGAACTGGCCGATGTGAGTGATCGCCAGTTGCGCCTGGCGCTCCTCGACATGCGCCAGGCTGGACAGGCGCACCTGACCGCCATCGGTGGTCTTGACGTGAATCTGGTTCAGCGCATCCGGGCCGATTTTCTCGCCGGACTGCGATTGCAGCACCACGCGGTATTGGCTGGCCTGGGTGTAAATGGTGGAAATCTGCCGCTGACCGAAAGCGTCATACAGCGCATCGGTGATGTTCGACACCGATACGCCGACCCGCGACGCCGCATCGCGGTCGATCACCAGATACACCTGCAAGCCCTTGTCCTGCAAATCGCTGGCGACGTCGGTCAGCTCCGGCCGTTGGGCCAGGGCTTCCACCAGACGCCCGCTCCACAGGCTAAGCAGTTCGGCATCCGGCGACGACATGCTGAACTGGTACTGCGTGCGGCTGACCCGATCTTCGATGGTCAGGTCTTGCACCGGCTGCATGAACAGGCGAATGCCGATCAGCTTGTCCAGCTCCGGTTGCAGGCGCGCAATCACTTCGGTGGCGCTCAGGTCGCGATGGCTGTGGGATTTGAGGTTGATCAGCAGCCGACCGCTGTTCAGCGTCGAGTTGTCGCCATCGACCCCGATGTAGGACGACAGGCTTTCGACCGCCGGATCGGCGAGGATTACCTTGGCCAGTTCCTGCTGCCGCTCGCTCATCGCCGCGAAGGAAATCGACTGTGGCGCTTCGGAAATCCCCTGGATCACCCCGGTGTCCTGCACCGGGAAGAAGCCCTTGGGCACCACCATGTACAGGAACACGGTCAAGGCCAGCGTGCCGATGGCCACCATCAAGGTCAGCGGTTGGTGCTTGAGAACCCACTTTAACTTGCGCCCGTAAGCCGCGATCATCCAATCAATTGCGGCGCCACTGGAGCGGTAGAACCGGCCCTGTTCTGCTTCCTTGGGTTCACGCTTAAGCAGGCGCGCGCACATCATTGGCGTCAGGGTCAGGGAGACAACAAGGGAAATCAGTATCGCCACCGCCAGGGTGATCGCGAACTCGCGGAACAAGCGCCCCACCACGTCGGCCATGAACAGCAGCGGAATCAGCACCGCGATCAGCGACAGCGTCAGGGAGATCAGGGTGAAGCCAATCTGCTTGGCGCCCTTGAGCGCAGCCTGCAGCGGGCTGTCGCCCTCTTCGATATATCGGGAAATGTTCTCCAGCATGACGATCGCATCGTCCACCACAAAACCGGTGGCGATGGTCAGCGCCATCAGCGTCAGGTTATTGACCGAAAACCCCGCGAGGTACATCACGCCGAAAGTGCCGATCAACGACAGCGGCACGGCCACCGACGGAATGATCGTGGCGCTGGCCCGCCGCAGGAACAGGAACGTGACCATCACCACCAGCGCGATGGCGATCAGCAATTCGTGTTGCACGTCGGTGACCGAGGCGCGGATGGTCTGGGTGCGGTCGGTGAGTACCGTGACGTCGAGGCCGGCCGGCAAGTTGTCGGTGATGCTCGGCAGCAAGGCCTTGATCCGGTCGACCACTTCGATGACGTTGGCGCCGGGCTGACGCTGAATGTTCAGCAGCACTGCCTGATTTTCATTGGCCCACGCTGCCAAGCGTTCGTTTTCGGCACCGTCGACGATCTCTGCCACATCTTTGAGCCGCAACGGCGCGCCGTTGCTGTACGCGAGGATCAGGTTGGCGTAGTCCTTGGGTGAAGTCAGTTGGTCGTTGGCGTCGAGCATCGACACCCGGGTCGGGCCGTCGAAGTTGCCCTTGGGCTGGTTGACGTTGGAGTTGCCGATCAGGGTGCGCACGTCCGACAGGTTCAAGCCGTTGGCCGCCAGGGCTTCGGGATTGACCTTGATGCGCACAGCCTGTCGTTGGCCGCCAGCGATGCTGACCATGCCGACACCGCTGATCTGAGCGATTTTCTGCGCCATGCGCGTGTCGACCAGATCATTGAGTTTGGGCAACAGCATGGTCTTGGAGGTGATGGCCAGGGTCAGCACCGGGGTATCCGCCGGGTTGACCTTGTTGTACACCGGTGGCGCGGGCAAGTCTTTGGGCAGCAAATTGGTCGCGGCGTTGATCGCGGCCTGCACCTGCTGCTCGGCGACGTCCATGTTGATGTCGAGGCTGAAACGCAGGGTCAGCACCGAGGCGCCGCCAGAACTGGTCGAGGCCATCTGGGTCAAGCCGGGCATCTGTCCGAACTGACGCTCCAGCGGCGCGGTCACGGCGCTGGTCATGACATCCGGGCTGGCGCCGGGATAGAGCGTCATGACGCGAATGGTCGGGTAATCGACCTGGGGCAATGCCGACACCGGCAGCAGCCGATAAGCGATCACGCCGGCCAGAATAATCGCCAGCATGCTCAAGGTCGTGGCGACCGGGCGAAGGATGAACAGCCGCGAGATGTTCATGCGCCGCCCTTTTTCGCCTTGTCGGTGGCTGTCGCATCAGGCGCAGTGACGGCCGACTTGCCTTGCAGGTGCTCGGTTGGGGTGGTCGGTACATCCTTGCTGTCGTTGACGACCTCCACTTCGCTGCCTTCCTTCAGGCGGTCGGTGCCTTCCAGCACCACCCGATCGCCAGCGGCCAGGCCTTCGGTGATCACCGTGTTGGCACCGTCACTGGCGCCTACTTTCAACTGACGGATCGTGACCTTCTTCTCGCCGTCCATGGCATAGACAAACGTGCCGTTGGTGCCGAACTGGATGGCGGCCGAAGGCGCAAGCACCACGCCTTTGAGGGTATCGGCCAGCAGATGGACGTTGACGAACTGATTGGGGAACAACGCTTGATCGCGGTTCTCGTAACGAGCCTTGAATTTCAGGGTGCCGGTGGTGACGTCGATCTGGTTGTCCAGGCTCTGTAACACGCCAGTGGCCTGCAGTTGGGTGTCGCCACGATCCCAGGCTTCCGCGGGCAGTTTCGCGCCGGTGCGATAACGGGTCAGTACGGTGTCCAGGCTATTTTCCGGCAAGGTGAATGCCACGCTGATCGGTTGAGTCTGGGTGATGATTACCAGCGCCGTGGTGTCGTTGGCCGCCACAAGGTTGCCGACATCCAGCTGACGCAGGCCCACACGCCCGGTAATCGGCGCACGGATTTTGGTGAATTCCAGATTGAGCCTGGCGTCGTTGACCGCCGCCTGATTGGTCTTGACCGTGCCCAGGTACTGGCCGACCAGTGCTTCGGCGGTGTCCAGGGTTTGCTTGGCGATACTGTCTTCGCGGTACAGACCGCGATAGCGCTCGACATCGACCTGCGCGTTTTTCAGTTGTGCCTGACTCTGCAGCAAAGTGCCTTCAGCCTGGAGCAAGGCATTCTGGTAAGGACGCGGATCGATTTCCGCCAGCAGGTCGCCCGCCTTGACCATTTGCCCTTCTTCGAACGAAATCTTGATCAACTCACCGCCAACGCGGCTGCGCACATTGATGGTGTTCAATGCGGTAACCGTGCCCAGCGCCTTGTAGTACAGCGGGAAATCGCCTTTGACCGCCGGCGCCACGCGCACCGGGACCGGCCCGGTCGCCCCGCCAAACCCAGGACGCGCCCCCCCCGACCGACCGGTCTGCCCGGCAACGGTTTTCTGCCCTGCGCCCTCCTTCGGACTGCTGCCTGCGGGCCAGAATTTCCAGCACAGGCCGGCGATGACCAACAGGACAAGCAGGCCAAACAGCCAGCGACGAGGATTGCGGGAAGCGGAGGATTGCATTGAGTGATCAACCATTGGACGCGTGGGCTTCTTTACATGAGGCTGAACGATAAGCACTGATGGGTATTAAGCAAAGCGCCTTTACCGGCAATTTACCTTTGGCTTACGTAACAGGAGGTTTATCTAAGACACTGACGCACAAATGAAAACGGCCTGGACAGGGCCAGGCCGTTAACAATTGTAATACTTCGCTTACTTCAGAACGGCGAGCGCTGCGTCGTAGTTCGGCTCTTCAGCGATTTCCTTGACCAGTTCGCTGTGCAAAACCTTGTCGTTTTCGTCCAGCACCACGACGGCACGGGCGGTCAGGCCTTTGAGTGGGCCATCGGCGATCGCCACCCCGTAGTTCTCGATGAACTCGGCACCGCGCAGGGTCGACAGGTTCTGCACGTTTTCCAGGCCTTCGGCGCCGCAGAAACGGACCTGGGCGAACGGCAGGTCAGCGGAAATGCACAGCACCACGGTGTTGGCGATGTCATTGGCCTGGGCGTTGAACTTGCGCACGGACATGGCGCAGGTCGGGGTGTCGACGCTTGGGAAGATGTTCAGCACTTTGCGCTTGCCGGCGAAATCCTTCAGGGAAACGTCCGACAGATTGCCGGCAACCAGGGAAAAGGCTGGCGCCTGGGAACCGGCTTGTGGCAACTGGCCGTTGACTTGAACCGGATTGCCTTTAAGAGTGACTTGAGCCATGAACGGAGTCCTTCTGAACGTTGATGTAGAGAATTTTGACGAGGCCGAAGTTAACCACGAAATGGTCTGAGGACCTATGCCCAAATACAAAGCAAATTGTTGCCGAACCTCACAAACAACACACCCCCTGTAGGAGCGAGGCTTGCCCGCGAAGGGGACGTAACATTCGGTATTGATGTTGACTGACACACCGCTTTCGCGGGCAAGCCTCGCTCCTACAGACAGATCGGTGTCAGCTCAACAAACGCAACATATTGCGGTGCCGCGCTTGGAAAATCCGCCGCATGTAGGCATTGACCAGCAGCCACTCCAACGGTGCGCCACCCATGGCCGCATAGGTCACACGGTCGGTGTACAGCGTACCCCCTTCGCCCACTGCCACCTGATGTTCATGACGAAAGGCAGCCATTGGCCCCTTGAGCATTTCATCGATGAAATGGTGCTCGCCCACCTCGCGGATCACCACCGTCCAGTTCGACGGGATCAGGTTGAACATCCAGTGCCGAAAGCGAAATTGTCGACCAGCTTCAATGCGCAAGTTGTTCAGATCGATATCACCCAGCGGGGTGATGCGCTCGGGGAATATCTTCGGAAAATTGACGCCGTCCAGACAGAAGTCGAGCACTTGCTCGGGCGTGCGATCGGGGATCAGGGTAGTGAGTTCCAGAACGGGCATGAATCATGGCATCCCATCGGCCAGGGGATTTGCAGACTATCATCACGCTAAAATCCTACCTATCCCTCTACGAGGTATCAGAAGGTTTGTAGCGATTTCTTTGGCCGCGTTGTCGATTTAGCCCATGGCCATTCGACTAGACAGTGAATCACTCAAAACCAACGGAGATAAGACCATGCGATTCATGATCCTTGTGAAAGCCAGCCCGGATTCGGAGGCCGGTGTGATGCCCAGCGAAGAACTGATGACCGCGATGGGCAATTTCAACGAGGAACTGGCCAAGGCCGGTATTCTCATCGAGTGCGATGGCCTGCAGCCCAGCAGCAAAGGCGCCCGGGTGCGCTTTTCAGGTGACCAGCGCACAGTAATCGACGGCCCGTTCGCCGAAACCAAAGAGCTGATCGCCGGCTATTGGTTGTGGGAGGTGAAGTCGAAAGAGGAAGCGATCGAGTGGGTCAAGCGCTGCCCCAACCCGATGCCGGGCACTGAAGCCGAGATCGAGATTCGCCAGGTGTACGAGGCCGAAGACTTCGGTGCCGAGTTCACACCAGAGCTGCGGGAGCAGGAAGAACGCGTGCGTGCGCAGGCGAAGAAACACTGAAGCACACCTGATGCACCTCCTACGCTGGAACGACCGCTTTCGCGAACAAGCCCGCTCCCACATTTGATCTCTGGTATACACAGAATATGTGACCAAAACAGATCCAGTGTGGGAGCGGGCTTGCTCGCGAAGAGGCCCTCAGCCCCGCCGCATTACTTGGACTTGAGTTTCAGATACGACTGATGCAGGTCCGATGCCCAGCCATCGATCACGTTTTTCACGTCATTGGGCTTCATCACCTGCTCTGAGTTTTCCAGCGGTTTGCCGGTGCCCTTGCGCACGACCTGGGCGAGGACTTTGTTGTTGCCGCCATCGAGAAACACTGCTTCTGTGGCCAGATCGGTTTCCTGGTCACGAATGCCGGTGGCAGTGCTGACTGCCGCTGCCACCAGGGCGATCGGGATGACTTCATAAGGCTTGAGGCCTTCGGTCTTGCTGCTGACGGCCGTGATCGCCGCACGCATCACCAAAACGCCAGGGCCGGGGCCGCTGGCCAATGGCAGGGATCTCCCTATTTCGCGTTTAAGTGCTTGGTCGTAATAGCTGGTGATGCCGTTCAGCGTGGTCTGAGGAATTTTCTCCGTCGGTTGCGGTTTGGGATAGAGCTGAGTCGGTTCGACGTAGACACTGGTGTATTTGTTGATATCGAGCTTGGGGTCCATCCAGCGCATCACCACGGCACCCGATGGCGACTTGGCTTCCTTGAGCTGACTGTAGTCCTTGAGAAAGCCGGAATACTGGTCTGGCTCGACGACTTTGCTGGAGCAACCCACCATCCCGATAGAGGCGATGCACAGTGTGCTTATCATTAACGCAAGCTTCATGCTTGTAACTCCTGTCAGAGGGCCGGGCAACAATATCGCATACGGAAATTACAGGTATAGCCAATGCCCGGCACATTGCTATCAAAAAACACAATATTCATCTATTGCTGCCGTCGTTGAAGTGATCGCGGCAATATTCAAAGGCCTCTTCGCGGGCAAGCCTCGCTCCTACGGGATTTCGGCGCTCAGTAGCGCCGCCGAAACAACGGCCGCGGTTCAATCACCGAGCGCCCATAAAGCACACTCATCCCCGCCAATCCCTTCACGCAGAGCGTGGGAACGATCATGCTCAGAGAGATTCAGCCGCGCTCGCGGGGAATCAGGCCCTGCAGCTGCTGCGCCAGGAAATTCGCATCGAAGGCATAGACGTCCGGGTCTTTCAAGCCATTGGTCTTGCGCCATTGCCAATCGCTGGACGGTGGCAGGCACACCAGCGAAATGCTGCCATAACGCGCCGCGGTCAACCCCATCACTGCCAGGGAAATCTGCCCACCCGCACCCATCACATCCGGCACGAACTCCACCGGTTTCCCGGCGATGACGATGCTCAGTTTCTCGGTCTTGAACGTCGACGTCTCCGCCGGAACGCTCGGCCCGGACGCGACATACGCCTCGCGGCTCACTTCCAACAGGTTCGGCGCCAGAACCGGTGCCAACCACTGCTGGATCTGATCGAACAACTCACCAATGCGCGTTGCCCACACGGCCGATTGCGTTTCAAACAGTTGCTTCTTGTGCGCTTCGCTATCTGCATAGTGGCGAAGCATCTCGCCCAATTGCTGTACGTCATCCATCGCGGTGTTCCTTTGGTTGAAGCGGTGCTGCGGACTTTGAGCATGGCAGATGCTGACAGCTCGTGTGCGGAAAAGGTGCGAACGGCTATAAAGGCTCGGTAGATGAAAAAGCAGCATGACACTTCACTGAAAGATGAGCGGTACAGTTGATTTTCGCTGGTATCCGCCGTTGGACAAACGGAAACTCCCGTCAGGCCTGACCATTGACCCAGGCCAAAGCCTGAGGAAATCCAATGCGCACCATCGGCCTTATCGGCGGCATGAGCTGGGAGTCCAGCGTCGAGTATTACCGTCTTATCAACCAGCAGGTACGTGATCGCCTCGGGCCGTTGCGCTCGGCGAAGTTACTGATGTACAGCGTCGATTTCGGCCCTGTCGAACAGGCGCAACATGCCGGGCGCTGGGACGATGCGGCGGCGATTCTGGTGGATGCGGCCCAGCGCCTGCAGGCGGGTGGCGCCGAGTGCGTGGTGCTGTGTACCAACACCATGCACAAGGTGGCCGGGCAGATTCAGGCAGCGATCGATATTCCGTTCCTGCACATTGCCGACCCGGCCGGTCAGGCGGCACTGGACGCCGGTGCGCTGCGGGTGGGTTTGCTGGGCACCGCCTTCACCATGGAGCAAGACTTTATCAAGGCACGTCTGATGGCCATGGGACTGACAGTGTTGGTGCCGGAGGCAGAGGAACGTCAGGCCGTGCACCGGATCATCTATGACGAATTGTGCGTCGGGGTAATCAGCGAGGCCTCGCGCCAGGTCTATCAACGGGTGATCGAATCGCTAACCGAGCGTGGCGCCCAGGCGATCATTCTCGGCTGCACGGAAATCGGCCTGCTGATCAAACCCGAGCACAGCGCCCTGCCCTTGCTCGACACCACCGAACTGCACGCGCAGGCGGCGGTGGCGTTCGCGCTGGGCGACTGACTCGCAGAACCTGTAGGAGCGAGGCTTGCCCGCGAAGAATGCACCGCGGTTTTTTCAGGTATTACGCGTCATCGTTCTTCGCGGGCAAGCCTCGCTCCTACAGGGCGACGCAGGCGCGCCATGCTCAGGGTATCGACCAGTCGGCCGTCTCGCACGGCGTAATCGCGGAACAGGCCTTCGGTCTCGAAACCGAATTTCTGGTACAGGCCGATGGCCGCTTCATTGTCGGCATACACCGAGAGCTCGACCCGTTGCAGATTCATCCAGTTGTCGGCGATGTCCAGCGCTGCTGCCAGCAGTTTCGAACCGACACCCTTGCCCTGCCAAGCCACGGCGACAGCCATGCCGAAGCTGCCGGCGTGGCTGCGGCGGATCCGCGAGAACTGTTCCAGGCCAATGTTGCCGATGACCGATCCCTGGTGCAGCGCCATCAGTTTCACCGCCCGCTCGTTGTCCGCCATCAGGCGTTGACGCCAGACCTCGGTGGACTGAAACGGCATTTGCAGCACTTGCCGGGCCACGGCCGGGTCGTTGTAGAGCGCGGTGATGCCCTCGATGTGGGATTCGTTGAAGCGTTCGAGGGTAATGACGGAGTCGGCGGGCATGAATGTTTCGTCCTTGATGCGTGCATGGCCGCCTACTCTATAACGCGAGCTTTCGGTATGGCGAGAACCTTGTGGGAGCGGGCTTGCTCGCGAAGGCGGTGTGTCAGTCGACATCAATGTTGCCTGACAC